>JALYYD010000047.1 GCA_030946775.1 Gemmatimonadota bacterium | reverse complement strand
CCAGTACTACGGCCTCGATCACAACCTGATCACGGCGGCCGCCGAGCGGAGCCCGGAGAAGTGGGGCAAGTACACGATCGGCTCGTGGATTCCAATCGTTTCCGAGGATGAAGCGCGGAAGGCGAAGCCCGATTATTTCCTCGTCTTGCCGTGGGCCTTCTTCGACGAGTTCTACAAGCGCGAGGCGGATTGGCGGGCGGGCGGCGGAAAATTCATTGTGCCGCTGCCGGAGTTCAGAGTCGTCGCGTGAACGTGATCCCGAAGGAAGACTACAAGAAGATCATCGACGTTCTCCCGATTCTGTGCGTGGACATCGCGGCGCAGAACTCCCGCGGAGAATACCTCCTCGTGAAGCGAGCCAATCCGCCGAAGAAGGATCACTGGTGGGTCATCGGCGGCCGGCTATTCAAAGGCGAGACGCTCGCCGGCGCCGCCGCGCGCAAGCTGAAGGAAGAAGTCGGCGTCGTCGCGAGCGAGCTAACGCCGATCGGTTATATGGAGCTGCCCGTTGACGACAATCCATTCGGCGGCCCGGTGAGCTATCACGCGGTGAGCGTCGTGTTCCGCGCGACGATCGACGATTCGGAGCCCGTCAAGCTCGACAGCCAGAGCAGCGACTGGAAGTGGGCGGCCGAGCTGCCGGATGATTTTCCGCTCACTCCGTTTGATGGGGCGAATGTGGAGTGAAAGTTTTGCACTAACCTTCTCGGAGTCCGCCGATGAGAGTCAAGGTGAAGCAGGCGCTTTTTCGAATAATATCCCCCGAGCTCGCATCAAGGTTGCGCAGCGCACGCACGGCCGCGCAATCGTTCGGAAGAGCGCTTTTCGGGGGCGGGCCGTTTTCGGTTGTCCCTAACGCTCAAAGCATTGCGGATGTTTATGTAACCCTGAAAATTGCTTCAGAGGCGTATGTTCGCGGCGACGCCGCGGTGCGATCTTCGGTGAAGCAGACCCTGATGGAGTACGCGGTCGCTGACGCGCGGTACGGCCGCGGTTTCGACGAACCGTTCCTTCGCCAGCTCTTCGGAGAGCCTGAACTTACCGACTGCCTGTTAGGCGCCGCGCATTTCGCGAACGGTGAGATCGATGCTGCCGTAAGTCGGTTTTCTGCCGCAATAGCAGCCAATCCGAGCGCGTTCAATTACCTCTGCCTGTCTCGCTGCGAGAGCGTTGGCCGAACGAATGACATCGCTGCGATCGAAATTCTGAAGAAAGCGCTCGACGCCCATCCGACGGACCATCCGCTCCGCCTGAGCCTGGCCGGCGCCTACTATCGGCGCGGCGAAACGGCGGCGGCAAATGCGGAGCTGGGTCGCGGCGGGCCGGGAATGACGGCGTGGATTCGCGAGGCAGATCCTGGCATCGGAGCCGTTGACGCCGAGCTTCGGCGCGCGATTCGCGACGGCTCGCTGGAGCGAGTTGGAGAAAATGTCACGAAAGGCTACACAGAAGAGGCGGTACAGTCGTATTGGGAAATGTTGTGGTATCACATGGCTACCGCAGGGGTGCTGCAGCACGGGTGGTCGAATCTCAGCGCGATGTGCCAGCGAATCATCGGCAATGTTGTCAACGATGCACCATCGCCAGTCCGAAGTGTCGTGAACTTTGGCGTCTTTTGCGGCTATCCCGACGCGGAGCTTGCGAAGCGGTTCCCGTCTGTTGCCTTCACCGGCGTCGACATTCAAGCAAGAACGAAGGCGCTCAACGACGCTGCGTTCCAATCAGAGAATCTTGAATTCATTGCCGGTAACATCGTGGACGTCCTCTCGTCGATGGATTTGAAGGGGCAGAACGCGCTTCTCTTCCACTCGCGGACCACGACGTTGCTTTACCCGGAGATGGTGAAAAAAGTTTACCGTGCTGCGCACAACGCGGGCGTTGCATACATCGCGACGTGGGAAAACAATTCGCTTAGCGTGTCTACGTGTCGCTTTCATGACTTCGGCGAGATTCCGGACAGCTCGGTTCCGTATTCGTCGGTGATGCTCATCCACGACTATCAGCAGCTCCTCGAGGCGTGCGGCTTCCGCGTTGAGAAAGTCGAGAAGCTTCCCAGTACCAGGCAGCTTCTGGAATATCCGCAGTCACTTGCTGATTGCCACGTCGCGTTAGTCGCGAAGCGAATCTGATTTGCCGGCGGCACCCAGCCGCAATTACAATCGTCCCAACTAGAGTGAAAAAAGCATTAATCCTTGGAGTCACCGGACAGGACGGCAGCTACCTCGCCGACCTCCTTCTCGTGAAGGGATACGAAGTTCACGGAATGGTGCGCCGTTCGGCCACCGGCAACACCGTGAACATCGAGCACCTCATCCGCGACCCTGAAGTATTCAACAAGAAGTTCTTCATCGTACGCGGCGACCTCGGCGATCCGACCTCGCTCTATCGCATCATCCAGAAGGTCGAGCCGGACGAGATCTACAACGAGGCCGACCAGGATCACGTCAGCTGGAGCTTCGATATGGTCGGCTTCTCCGCCGACGTGACCGGCTCGGCGGTGGCGCGAAATCTCGAGATCATCCGCCAGCTCAATCCGAAGATCAGATACTTCCAGCCGTGCACGTCGAACATGTACGGACGGTCGGAGCATTCGCCGCAGAACGAGGAGACTCCGTTCAATCCGGCGAGCCCCTACGCCTGCGCGAAGGCGATGGCGTTCTATCTCACGCGCTACTATCGCGAGACGTTCGATATGTTCGCTTCGACGGCTATTCTCTACAACCACGAGTCGCCGCGCCGCACGACGGAGTATCTCACGCGCAAGGTGACGCACGCCGTGGCGCGCATCGCGCTCGGCAAGCAGAAGAAGCTGACGCTCGGCGATATGAGCGCGCGCATCGATTGGGGATATGCGCGTGAGTATATGGAAGCCGCGTGGACCATGCTGCAGGCGGAGAAGGCGGATGATTTCATCATCGCCACCGGCGAAGCGCACTCGGTGAAGGAGTGGGTGGACGAAGCGTTCGCGGTCGTGAATCTGAAAGCTGAGGATTACGTAGTGACCGATCCGGCGCTGCTGCGGCCGACGAAGACGAGCACGCTCATCGGCGACATCACGAAGGCGAGAATGACGCTCGGATTCGAGCCGAAGGTGAAGTTCAAGCAGCTGGTGAAGCTGATGGTGGAAGCGGACATCGAGGCGGAGCGAACAGCGAAGTGATGCAGTCAGTCGGCCAGGCGATGCACGATCTCGCGAAGGAGCTGTGGCCGATTCCGCGCAGCGTCACTGGCGCCGGCGTGCGGGAGACGCTGGCGATACTTAAGCGTGAGATCCCGGCGATGACGCTTCGCGAAGTTCCAACGGGCACGAAGTGCTTCGACTGGACGGTTCCGCGCGAGTGGGTGATCCGCGACGCCTACATCGTCGGTCCCGACGGAAAGAAATTCGCCGAGTTTAAGAAGAACAATCTCCATCTCGTCGGCTATTCGGTACCGATGGATGAGGAGATGGATCTCGACTCGCTGCAGAAGAATCTCCATTCGCTGCCGGCTCAGCCGAACGCGATTCCTTATGTGACTTCCTACTACAAGGAAGGGTGGGGGTTCTGCCTTAGCGACAACGAGCGCAGCTCGCTCAAGCCGGGTAAATAC
>JALYYD010000037.1 GCA_030946775.1 Gemmatimonadota bacterium | reverse complement strand
CGGTTACACCGCGGGTGATGAGCGCGTTGCGGAGCGCGCCGGTGGCGAAGGTGGCAGGATCATCGACGATATACACGTACTTTCTAGTTCCCGCGCGCGAGCCGATCGTTCCCATCGCATAGATCGTCCCGTCGCTCTGTTTGCGGAATGAAAGCCGCGTACCCGCACCCGAAACGGTTCGAGTGGAATTCACGAGAGGTATGCCGCTGCTCGACGGCTCGAGCGCGACCGAGGCGGGCTGGCCGGGCGACGTCGGAGTCACCGCTACCGCTACGAGATTTTCATTGAGCGAGAGCGCGGAGACGCGTGCAGCGTAAGACGCCTGGAGATAGCGGCTGAGCCATCCCTCGGGGATCTTCTGATCGTCGAACCCGCTCGCGTCGCCGACGATGCTTCCCGTCACGCGCTTGATTCCCGCGGCGGCTATCATGTCGGCGAGGCGGCGCATCGGCTCGCCCGGGCCACCGGGAAGAAACTTCCCCGAGAGCGCCGGATCTCCATCGCCGCGAAGATACAGGTTGCCGTGCAGCACACCGTCGGCGCCGATCGCGCCGTCGCGGAAGATGTCGGTACTGAGCTGATAGTTGGGGCCAAAGCGCTCGAACGCAATCGAGCTGGTGAGCAGCTTCATCGTGGACGCGGGCATCAACCGTGCGCCGACGTTCTGGGCGAAGAGCGTATCACCGCGCGTCAGAGACACGACCATCGCTCCCCACTCGCCGCGCTGAACCCGACCGATGAGCGAGCCCAGATCCGAGGCCAGTGCCGCCGATCCTTGCGGGCTGGTGTAGCGCGGGAGAACGATGCGTGGAGCGGACGCCTTGCGCCGGACCGGCTTCTTCCTCCGGACGGATGAGGCGCCGCGTTTTTTCGTCCGGGAGGCCTGGGCGTCGCTCGTCGCCAGCGGTGCGGCCGTTGCAAATGCGAGAAAGGCAAGGAGTGCCGTACGGCGGGCGTGTAAAAATCTGGTCATCAATGAGTTTGATTGCGTTCGATATGGACCACTACGTAAAGCTAGAAGGGTGCCAGGGACGGCGTGGCTAGGAATATACCTGCGCTTTGCGTATTTTCTGCCGGAATGCAGATGGCTTCCAGTGGGAGTGTGAATGGCTGAGCGTCAACACAATTTCATTCGAGAAGGAATGTTTGCGGGGTTCGTCGGCGCCACCGCCATCGCGATCTGGTTCTTGATCGTCGACACGGTGTCCGGACACGCGTTCTACACTCCGCAGGTGCTTGGCCAGGGGTTGGCCAACATTCTCGGCAAGACGATGATGGACAGCCCGGTATCGCAAGTCATCGGGTACACCATCTTCCACTACGGCGTGTTCGCACTGGTGGGCATCGTGCTCACCGTGGTCATCCATCAAGCCGCGCGCACTCCGGCGATCCTCGCCGGGCTTCTCATCGTAGTCGTCGCCTTCGAGCTCGGCTTCTACATGCTTGCCGCTCTTTTCGCCGAAGGCCCGCTTGGCCGGCTGGCGTGGTACCAGATCTTCATCGCCAACGTGCTGGCGACTCTGACGATGTTCGGATACCTGTGGAAGACGCATCCGCGGCTGGGCGGACATCTCCGCACCGCGCTCGAGGGAACCGACGACTAGGGCTTCGCCGGCGAAGTCTTCCAGTCCACCTGCGCGCCCGCGATCGAGTCCTCGCCGCGGGCGTTCCATTTGAAGAACACCACCGTCATGATGATGATGAAGATGAACCCGCCCGGAATCCACATGATGAGTCCACCCATCAGCTGATCCTCGAGCGGAGTGATGGCAATGACGCGCGGCGCCGCGGCGTATGCGGGATAGAGAACGTGGTCAGCCATCGTGATCGCGATGGCGACGACCGACATCGGGATGCTCATCAGGAAGCTGTACAGCATCTGCCCCGGATATGATAGTCGCGGAAGCTCGGGCAGCGGACTGAGGAACGGCCACCACATCAGCACCGCCGCAGTGAGAAACATCAAATGCTCGACGATGTGAATCGGGTGGTTCGCCATCGCCAGGTTGTACAGCGGCGGGAGATGCCACGCGATGATGACGAGATTGAAAATCGTGAAGCAGGCGAATGGGCGGGTGAGAAAACGCGCCACCGACGCGACGACAGGATTGCGAAGAGCGGGGCGCAGCATCCACCCTGGCGTTCCCGCAAGTAACAGCGGCGGCACGAGGAGAGTGAGCAGCAGATGCTGCACCATGTGGGCGCTGAACAAGTAGTCGTCGCTCAGATCGTGCAGCGGCCCGTTGAGCGAGAAAAATAAAACCGCCAATCCCGCGGCGAACGAGATGGCGGTTGAAGTCTTTAGCTCAGCTCCCCGCTCCAGGCCGTGCTTCCGTCCCCTCGCATGTTTGGTTCTCCAGATGTAGAGGGCAGCAAGACCAGCTATCCCAATAACAGTAGACGGGTGTACCGAGAACTGTGCCCAGCTAAGACTGACAACCGGGTGAAGCAGCGCCAGCACCGCCACCGTGCCTCTAGTGATGGAGAACCGTGAGATGCCCGAAGAGGAAGAGAAGCGCGACCAGTGTCGTCGCGGCGATGAGCAGCGGGCCGGTGAACAGTGCGCGGAACAGCTTGTGATCGTACTTGAGATGCATGTAGAACATCACCACGATCACGAACTTGAGCGCCGACATGATGAGCAGCGTCGGCACGAACGCGCGCGACGCTACGAACGACGGAACATAGTAAGCCCAAACCTCGCCAACCGTGATCAGCGTGAGAATGAGCGCGACTTTCCAGTACGTGGACCACGTCGGATGGGCGTGCTCTTCTTCCGCGTGAGGAACGTGCGCGGCCGCTTCGGCCGAGTCAGGTGCGTGATGAATGTCCATCGGCCGTTACCTGATGAGGTAGACGAGAGTGAAGATCGCGATCCATACGACGTCGACGAAGTGCCAGTACAGCGCGCAGATGTCAACGTTGAGCGCGTCCTGCGGACCGAGTCCGCGGCGGGCGTCGATGGCGAGCAGCGACAGCAGCCACAGAACGCCGGCGGTGACGTGCGCGCCGTGGAAACCGGTGAGCGTGAAGAAAGACGATCCGAACAGGTTCGTCTTGATCGTCAGCCCTTCGTGCACGAACGACGTGAATTCGTACGCCTGAAAGCCGAGGAATGTCGCTCCGGCGAGCGCCGTCATGAACAGCCAGAGCTGCGACGATGCGAGCTTGCGCGTGAACCATCCGGCGTTCGCCGGCATCGGCCGTCCCTTGTTCTGCACCGCCGCGAGGGCGAGCACCATGAACAGCGACGACATCAGCAGCACGAACGTGGACATCGACGTGACGGGGATGTTCAGGATCGGCGCGAAGGTGTGCACCGTTGAAGGGTCGGTCCACTTCTCGTGCGGCAGCGGCCCGACTACGCTCCGTCCCTTGTAGATCAGGTACGTCGATATTAGCGAGATGAACAGCATGCACTCCGAGCCGATGAAGGCCCAGATGGCGATCTTCCGGTTATCGAGTCCGGTGCTGGTATAGTGGTGCGATACCGTGGCTGACATTGCCTAGTGGTGCTCCGGCTCGAGTGGGGACAACAGCCACGTGAACAGCGCGACGATCATTATTCCGGCGCCGAGGAAGATGATAACCTTCGAGGTGAGGAGCCCGCAGAACATCAGCACCAATCCGAATGCGACGATCATCGGCTTGATGCTGTTATACGGCATTACGATGCCGAGCTCGGCCGCAGTCTTTCCTTCCTGCGAGTTGACGCGGGCGCTCTCGAAGTCCGCTTCCTTTCCTTCCCAGAGCGGATAGCGTGATGTGACGTTGGGCAGCGTGGCGAAATTGTAATCGGGCGGCGGGCTCGGGATCGTCCACTCGAGCGTCGCTGCGCCCCAGGGATTCGACCCGGCGATCGCGCCGCTCTTGCGGCTCTTCAGGAAATTGTACGCGAACACGAGCGTCGCCACGGCGATGATGTACGCGCCGATGGTGGACATCATGTTGTACGACTCCCAGCCCTGTCCGGCGTCGTAGGTGTAGATGCGGCGCGGCATTCCGAG
Source organism: Gemmatimonadota bacterium (assembly GCA_030946775.1). Classification (GTDB taxonomy): domain Bacteria; phylum Gemmatimonadota; class Gemmatimonadetes; order Gemmatimonadales; family Gemmatimonadaceae; genus UBA4720. The sequence continues at coordinate 5,709 of JALYYD010000037.1, read as the reverse complement.
CATTCCGGCGAAGTGCATCGGGAAGAACGTGAGGTTCATTCCGACGAAGTTGAGCCAGAAGTGGATCTTGCCGAGCTTCTCATCGAGCATCCGCCCCGTCATTTTCGGGAAGTAGTGATAGATGCCGGCGAAAATTCCCATTATCGAGCCGCCGAACAGCACGTAATGGAAGTGGGCGACGATGAAGTAGGTGTCCGTCTGCTGCAGGTCGGCGGGTGGCGACGAGTGCATCACGCCGGAGATTCCGCCGATCGTGAACAGCGCCACGAGAGCGATGGCGAAGAGCATCGGCGTGTTGAGGCGAACGTGCCCCTGCGCCATCGTCGCGATCCAGTTGAAGATCTTAACGCCGGTCGGGATTCCGATCAGCATCGTCGCCAGCGAGAAGAACGTGTCGGCGATCGGACCCATTCCGACTGCGAACATATGGTGGGCCCAGACGCCGAATCCGAGCACGGCGATCAGAATTCCGGAGTACACCATCACCGGATATCCGAACAGGGGCTTCTTCGAGTTGGCCGGGATCACTTCCGACACGAGCCCGAACGCCGGCAGGATCAGGATGTAAACCTCAGGGTGCCCGAAGATCCAGAACAGGTGCTGCCAGAGAAGCGGATCAGCTCCGGCGGTGACCGTGTTGTAGAAGTTGGTGCCGAAGAAACGATCGAAGAGGAGGAAGACGAGCGCGATCGTGATCACCGGAAAGGCGAGCACGAGCAGGAACTGCACGACGAACGACATCCACGTGAACATCGGCATCCGCATCAGCGTCATTCCCGGCGCGCGGAGATTGATGATCGTAGTGAGAAAGTTGAACGCCGCGGCAAGCGAGCTGACGCCGAGGATCTGGAGTCCGATCACCCAGAAATCAATGTTGATCCCGGGCGAGTAGGCGCGCGTGGTGAGCGGCGCGTATCCGAACCAGCCTCCGTTCGGCGCCACGGCGAAAATGATCGGCACGGAGATGAAAATTCCACCGAACAGATAAACCCAGTAGCTGAACGCGTTGAGACGCGGGAATGCGACGTCGCGCGCGCCGATCTGGAGCGGGATCAGATAGTTGAAGAACGCAGCCGACAGCGGCATGATCGCGAGGAAGATCATCGTCGTGCCGTGCATCGTGAACAGCTGGTTGTAGAACTCCGCCGAAACGAGGTGCTGGTTCGGGGCGCCGAGCTGGGCGCGGATGATTACCGCTTCCAGTCCGCCCCACATGAAGAAGAACAGCGCCGTGAACAGATACAGCGTTCCAATGCGCTTATGGTCAACCGTCGTGAGCCAGCTCCATACGCCGGACTGTTCGCCGGGGTAATGGGGGAGGGCTGCCGGGGTTTCGAGTGCTGTCGATGCCAATTCCGTCTCCCTTACTTCAAAGCGGTTAGATAAGCCACGACGTCGGCGATCTGCTGGTCGGTCAAGCCGCCGCTCGCAGTCGTGACTTTCGATTTCAGAATCGGATCCATCTGGTCAAGCCCAAGCGTCGGCATCAGCACGCCGGGCTTCATCTCCCGCGCGTTCTTGATCCACAGCGCAAGATACGCCGCCGCGTTCGGATAGCGTCCCGCGGCGATCGTCGTGCGCGAGCCGAAGTGAGTCAGGTTCGGTCCAATCGATCCCATCGCGCTCGGATTTCCAGAAATTGTGTGACATCCTGCGCAAGCGCCCGTCGAGAAGACCTGCTGCCCGCGCGATGCAACGCCGGTGAGGCCGGCGGTGAAGCTCAGGCCCGGCGGCGGCGGCGTCGCCGGAACCGTGTACGCCGGAATCTTTTCCTTCGGGAAGATGAACGGAGTCGCGGCTGCCGTCATCGTCGCCGGAGTGCTGGAAGCATTTGTAGCGACTGCAGGCGCCTTCGCACCGTACGCCGCTGGCGACTTCTGCCACGCCACCCATTTGGCGAACTCGTCCGGCTTCACCGTGAACACGCGGAATCTCATATTCGCGTGCGAGGTACCGCAGTACTCGGCGCAGAAGCCGTTCCACACGGTAGTCTCGAGTGAGGAGTCAGGTGTGTACCACAGATAGTTGGTGCGGTTCGTCACCACGTCGCGCTTGCCGCCGAGCTGCGGCGCCCAGAACGAGTGGATGACGTCAGCCGAGTGGAGCGTGAAGTTGACCGTGCGGCCGACGGGGACGTAGACCTCGTTCGCTGTCACGATTCCGTACTGGGGATACTTGAACTCCCACCACCACTGGTGCCCGATGACTTCGACTTCGAGCGAGCCGGCGGGTGCCTTCGCCTGCGTCTTGAAAATCGTCCGCACCGTCGGGATGGCGATGAACACCAGGATGACGGCGGGGATCAGCGTCCACAGGATCTCGAGCTTGGTGCTGCCGTGGGTCTGGGGCGGCTTCTCGTTGCTGTCGCGGTGGCGATACCGAATGACGACGACGATGAGCGCCGCCTCGACCAGCACGAAGACGATCGTGCCGAGCAGAAGCAGGCGATTCCAAAGCGCGTCGATGTCCCGGCCCAGGTCGCTGTGCGGGGAAAACGTCGTGTTCGGGTGCGGGCCTGAGCACGCGACTGCAGTGATCGCGAGAGCGGCCGCGAGATAGTACGGAGCAAGCCGCCGCAGGCGGTCGGAACCTTTCATTTAGTAGTAGAGGTCGTGTTGGGTGGTGCGGCGAAACCGCCTACAAAGTAACGTTTTCGTTAGCGATCCGCGACTGGCCGGGGGGCTGTCATTGCCTCGGGATTCAGGAGGCGATCTATCTCCTCACGCGTCATCAATCCGCTGTCGCACACAAGCTCGTAAACACCTCGTCCAGTTTCGAGGGCCTGCTTGGCGATGGCGGTCGTGACCTCGTACCCGAGAACGGGCACAAGCGCTGTGATTACGCCCACTGATTTTTCCACGAACTCGCGCATCCGCTCCGGGTTGGCGGTTATCCCGGTCACGCATTTCACGCGCAGGATGTCGCAGGCGCGGGAGAGCGTGATCAGCCCCCGTAGCAGCCGGTACGCGATGATCGGCTCGAAAACGTTCAGCTGGAGCTGGCCGCCCTCGGCGGCGATGGTCACCGTCACGTCGCCTCCGATGATGTCGAAGCAGACCTGGTTCACGAGCTCGGGTATGACGGGGTTTACCTTACCCGGCATGATCGACGACCCCGGTTGCATCGGGGGCAGGTTGATTTCCCCGAACCCCGCCCGTGGACCCGAGCTGAGCAGGCGGAGATCGTTGCAGATTTTGGAGAGCTTCACCGCGCACCGCTTTAGGACCCCCGAAAGCTGTACGAACACGCCGGTGTCGGCGGTCGCCTCGACGAGATCAGGCGCAGTGATCAGCGCCAAGCCCGTGATCTCCGACAAATGTGCGCGCACCTTCTCGGCATAGCCCTTCGGTGCGTTGATGCCGGTCCCGATCGCCGTCGCTCCCATATTGATCTCCCGCACCAGCGCCTGCGCCTCGCCGAGCCGGTCAACATCCTCGAGCATTGTGTGCGCGAACGCGCTGAACTCCTGGCCGAGCGTCATCGGCACGGCGTCCTGAAGCTGGGTACGCCCCATTTTGATGAAGGGGGAAAATTCTTCTCCTTTCATTAGAAAGGCGCCGGCGAGCGCCCCCATCGCGGTTTGCAGCTCGGTGATGCTCGAGTGCAGCGCCAGCTTCAGCGCAGTCGGATAGACGTCGTTCGTGGACTGGCTGAGATTGACGTGATTGTTCGGATGAACGGTGGCGTAGTCGCCGCGCTCTTTGCCAAGCAGCTCCAGCGCGCGATTGGCGATGACCTCGTTCGCGTTCATGTTCGTCGAGGTGCCGGCGCCGCCCTGGATCATGTCCACCCGGAAATGCTGGTGATGCTTTCCGGCGCGGATTTCGTTCGCCGCCGTCACAATCGCGCCGGTGACCTCGGGGGTGAGAAGTCCGAGATCCTGATTGGCGAGCGCCGCCGCCTGCTTTACGGACGCGAGCCCTGTGATCAGCGTCGGGAATTCGTTCAGCTCCACGCCGCTGATGGCGAAATTCTCCATCGCTCGAAGCGTCTGGATTCCGTACATCGCCGCGGCGGGGACATCGCGCTCGCCGAGCAGGTCGTGCTCGCGTCTAGTGCGTGCTTCTGTCATTGCTGCGGAAACTATAGCCGGAAGGGCGCCGGATGAAGGCGCACCAGAGCCGGCTCAGCTCAGCTTGAACGTAGAGACCAGCTCCGAGACGAGGTTCGCGGCCCGGGTGAGCTCAGCGGCTCCGGCGGCGATGTCGGCGATGGCGCGGCTCTGCTCGTCGCTCGATATGGCGATGAACTTCATTGTCCGAACGAAGGCTTCGGTCTCCTTGGAGATCTGGTTCAGCCGCTCGCTCATCACCGTCGCGACCTGGGCTGCTTCGGCGATGGTGCCCTCGACTCTACCGCTCCACTCCTCTGCCTCCTTCGCGCTGTACTCGACCTTTGTGAAGACGCGCCGGCCGAGCAGCATCGTCTCCATCACGCCGCGCGCAGTGGTGACTGTGCGAGTGGTGCATTCGCGGGCACGGTCAACGTTGTCCACCATCGACTTCACGAGCGCGTCGGTCCGCTGTGCCGCTTCGGCGGAGCTCGCGGCGAGCCGCCGCACTTCGGCCGCGACGACGGCGAAGCCTTCGCCCTGCTCCCCCGCCCGCGCCGCTTCCATCGCTGCATTGAGAGCGAGGAGTTTCGATTGCCGGGAGATCTTCTGGACGAGCGTGAGAAATGCGCGAATCTCTTCGACGGCGGACGCCAGCCCGCCGATCGCTTCGACGCTGGCGAGGGAATCGGTGGTGAGCGAATCGAGCGCCTTCGAATTCTCGTCGAGGCGCATCCGGTTTTCCTCGGCGACACTGCGAAGCCGGCGCTCGCGGCGGAGCCCCTCTTCGCTCGCCTCGCGGAGCGAGCCAAATGTCTCCGTCATTCTCGACGCTCCTGAGACCAGCTCGAGCACTGTGCGCTGGCGAGACGCTGCGTTCCTGCTCATCTCGTCGGCAGTGGCCGCGTTCTGCTGCGCCGAGGTCGCCACGGCCTGTGATGCATCGGTGATTTTTTGAGCGAGCCGCGAGGTGTCGGTCGCGCTCTCGCGCATCGTTGCAGCAAGCTCACGCAGATCCCCGATCATTCCAGCGGTAGCTCGGCTGAGGCGGCCGACCTCGTCCCTGGAGGTAGAGGGAGTGAACGGGATTGAAAGCTCGCCCGTTCCAACCGCTTCGGAGAGACGGGCGAGGGCGGCGACGGGATTGGTGATCTGTTCTCTGATGAAGTGCAGAATCATCAGCGAACGGACGACGATCGCGCCAACGATCCAGACTAGCAACACTATCAGCGCGGTTTTAACACCGGGTGAGTCGAGAAACGCCGATTTTACGTCCGGTGTGAGCAGGTGGTTCAATCGCCACAGGATGAGTGCGAGACCGGCGAGAAACACAACGACGAAAACGGCGATGATTCCGAGCGCGCGCCGCTGCAGCATGCTGAACATAGGGCGGAGCAGGCCGCCGGTAGTGGACCGGGGCGAAATGTCTATTGGCGCCGAGGTCATGCGCTCCGCGCCCGCAGGTGAAAGTGCGGCTGAGAGCGGCTAGTTTGTACGAATGGAAGATTCAGCGACATCGGACGAGCGTTTCTCCTCTGATACGGCCGGCTACGATCCTTCGGTGATCGAGCCGAAGTGGCAGCGTCTTTGGGCGGAGCGCGGCACGAACTCGACCGACATCGAGAAGGCGCCGCATCCCTTCTACACGCTGATGATGT
>JALYYD010000336.1 GCA_030946775.1 Gemmatimonadota bacterium | reverse complement strand
ACGCATAACAACGGCGCGAGACCGGCCTTCTCTGCCGCGACAACTTTCCTTCCGGACTCCTCATCCGTCTCGCCGAAAACGTGACGGCGTTCGGAGTGCCCGACCAGGACGACGGTCGCGCCGGCGTCACGCGCCATCGACGCCGATATCTCGCCGGTGAACGCGCCCTGCGCTTCCCAGTAGATATTCTGCACACCGAGCAGGACGTCGCCGCGCTCGCGGACAGCCGCGCGAACAGCCGCAACGGAGAGAGCTGGTGGAAAAAATATGACCGTGCGATCGTTGTGCTTCGGATAATTCGCAAGGAAGGTGCGGATGAATTCCGCGGCCACGGTGGGGCCGTTATTCATCTTCCAGTTGGCGGCAAAGACCGGTCGCTGCATCAGGCGTCGTCCAGTGCTTCGACGCCGGGCAGCTTTTTCCCCTCGAGAAACTCCAGAGAAGCGCCTCCGCCAGTCGATACGTGCGACATTTGCTTTTCCAATCCCGCTGCCAGGACGGCCGCAGCCGAATCTCCGCCACCGACGATTGTCGTCGCGCCCTTCGCGGTCGCTGCCGCCATCGCGTTTGCGATGGCAAGGGTGCCTTTGTCGAACGGCGGAGTCTCGAAGACACCCATCGGTCCGTTCCAAATGATCGTCTTCGCCGCTGCAATCGCGCGGCCGTACGAATCCGCCGTGGCCGGTCCGATGTCGAGCATCATTTCATTTGCCGGAATCGCATCTCGTTTGACGACGTGGGATTTCGCGCCTGCTTCGATCGATGGCGCGACGAGCGCGTCGTGCGGGAGGGTGAGCTTGAACCCGCCGCGATCGAGGAGCTGCTTCGCCATCTCGACGCGATCGGGCTCGACGAGGGACTTCCCCGTCTCCAGTCCCATCGCCTTGTAAAACGTGCACGCCATCGCGCCACCAATCAAAAGTCCGTCAACCTTGGCGAGCAGCTGCTCGATGACGTCAATCTTGCCCGAGATTTTTGCGCCGCCAAGGATGGCGATGAATGGACGAGCCGGACTCTCGAGCGCGCCACCCAGGTAGTCGAGCTCCTTCTGCATCAGCAGGCCGGCGACGGAGGGCCGAAGATGCTTGGTGATTCCCGCCGTCGAAGCGTGCGCGCGATGGGCGGCGCCGAACGCGTCGTTCACAAAAACATCGCCGAGCCCGGCGAGGGCCCGCGCGAGGCGCGGGTCGTTCGTCTCTTCCCCGCCGAGGAAGCGCGTGTTCTCCAGTAGGAGAATTTCACCCGGAGCGAGCGCGTTCGAGGCCTTCATCGCCTCGTCTGAGTCGGTGGACTCGACGAAGCGCACCTTTTTTCCCGTCAGCTCCGCGATGCGTTTGGCGACGGGCTGCAGCGAATACTTGAGCTCCGGCTTTCCCTTCGGTCGGCCGAGGTGCGACAGAATGACGGGCCGTCCGCCGCGCTCGAGGATGAGATCGATTGTCGGGAGAGCGGCGCGGATGCGCATGTCATCCGTGATCTCGCAGTCCTCGTCGAGCGGAACGTTAAAGTCGGCGCGCACGAGCACGCGCTTTCCGCGAAAGAGGTCGGCGCTTAGATCCCTGATGCTCTTCTTTTTCACGCAGCCGCCTAGAGGCGCGCGCCGATGAAGCGCAGGAGATCCACGCAGCGCGACGAATAGCCCCATTCGTTGTCGTACCAGCCTGACACCTTGACCAAAGTTCCATCGATGACGTTGGTCGTCTTCGCGTCGAGAATGCAGGAGGCCGGGTCTCCGATGTAATCCGCCGACACCAGCTCGACTTCCGTGTAGCGGAGAATTCCGTCCAGCGCTCCCTCGGCGGCCGCCTTAAAGGCGGCGTTTACGGCTTCGACCGTCGTCGCCTTCTCCACCTCGACGGTGAGGTCCGTGAACGAGACATCCGGCGTCGGAACGCGGATGGACATTCCGTCGATCTTTCCCTTCACTTCCGGGATCACGAGCGACGTCGCCTTGGCGGCTCCGGTCGTCGTTGGAATCATCGACAGAGCTGCGGCGCGTGCGCGGCGCAGATCCTTGTGCGGCAGATCGAGGATGCTCTGGTCATTCGTATAGCTATGAACGGTGGTCATCGCGCCGTGCTTGAAACCGAAATTGTCGCGGATCACCTTCACCATCGGGACGAGGCAATTCGTAGTGCACGAAGCGTTGGAGATAATCTGGTGCTTCGCGTTGTCGTATTTGTCACTGTTGACGCCCATCACGATGGTGATGTCCTCGCCCTTTGCGGGGGCGGAGATGAGCACCTTCCTGGCGCCGGCGGCGATGTGCTTCCTTGCATCGGGGGCGTTGGTGAATCGGCCGGTGGACTCGAGCACGATGTCAACGCCGAGCTCCTTCCACGGCAGCGAGGCAGGGTCCTTCTCCGAAGTCACGCGAATTTCGTCTCCATCGACGACGATTCCGTTCGTGCCCGTTTCCACGTCGCCCTGATAGGTTCCGTGCACGGAATCGTACTTGAATAGATGAGCGAGCGTGCGCGTGTCGGTGAGATCGTTGATCGCCACGAAATCGAGATCTGCGACACCCTGCTCCTTCGCGGCGCGCAGCACCTGGCGTCCGATCCGCCCGAATCCGTTGATTGCAACTCTGGTTGCCATCTTTCCCCGCTCCTCCTGTTAAATCCGGTCGCCCGCCGAGCGGGCGCGACCGAATGTCGCGTAGCTGATTATTCGCGCGCCGGCGTCATAGAGCGCCCTCGCGCATTCGTTGAGTGTGGCCGCGGTCGTGACCACATCGTCGACAAGGACGATGTGGCTTCCGTCGAGGTCTCCGCGGCGCGACTGGAATCTAACCGAGCCGGTGACGTTTGCGCGCCGCTCCTCGGGACTGAGCTCCGTTTGCGAGCGGGTCGCCCTCGTTCGCTCGATCGCATCCGCCCACACCGGGATATTCCAGGATGCCGACACCGCGTCGGCGATCAGGCGGCTCTGGTTGTACCCGCGCTCCTTCTCCCTCTGGCGATTGAGAGGTACCGGAACAAGGGCGGTTCGCTCCTCGACGACATCCGCCGGGAAAGAAAGGCGGGCTGTCCTTATTCCGACCTCACGCGCGACTGCGTGCCATCCGCCGTATTTCAATGCGTGAACGATATTCCCCGCCGGCGGCCCCGGCATCCAACAGACCGAGCGCGCCGCCCGGACATATGGGGGAAGCAGCGGGCACCAGGTACACAACGCGGACGCTCTCGGATGCCCGCACCGGTCGCAAACGGGAGATGGCAGAAGATTTAGTCGCGACCAGCAGAGCCCGCACACCAACCCGCGCTCGTCAGCAGACAGCAGACTCTCGCAGCTCACGCAAGCCCGAGGGAGCGTGAAATCGAGCACGGCCGCAGCGATGCGCGCGAACGCCGGCGCGGGACTCAATTCATAGCGGCGCGCATCACGTCTCGGTCGGGAGCGAATCCGAACCATCTCTCGAAAGCCAGCGCCGCTTGCTCGACGAGCATCGCCCTCCCGTCGGTGGCGTTGAATCCCGCCGCAGCTGCTGCGCGCGTGAGCGGCGTTCCGTTTTTCCCATAGACGAGATCGACGATCACTGCGCCCGCCGAGAGGTCTTTCAGATGCAGCGGCATTTGCTCATCGTTCATTCCCACAGGAGTTGCATTGACAACCAGCTTCGCTCCCTCGAGAGCCGCCCGCGCACTCGTTTCCACTCGCACGAAATCGCCGAACCGCCGAGCCAGCGATTGCGCCCGCTCCGGTGTGCGGCTGTAGAGCCGCACTCTAGCGCTCGGCCAGCCCCCGGCCGCTCCGAGCACTGCGGCAGCCGATCCGCCCGCTCCAAGAACCGCGACCTCCAGCGCATCTGGAATTGTTTTGAGAGCTGCGCTCGCGGCTGCATCGAATCCGCCGACATCGGTGTTGTCGCCGACGAGCATTCCCTCATGAACCCAGAAGGTGTTGACCGCGCCAACGCGTGTGGCTGCCGCGGTACGCTCATCGCAGAGCGCGAAAATCGCTTCCTTGTGCGGGATTGTGACATTCCCGGCAACATTTTTGGCGATGAGCGAGCGCACGAAGGCTTCGAGATCGTGCGAGTCTACCCTGACCGCCTCGTACCGGACATCGAGTCCCGCCGCGGCAAGCGCCGCATTCTGGATTGCCGGAGAAAGGGAGTGCGAAACGGGATCGCCGATGAGAACGAGCCGGCCGGGAATCACAAACTTCAGCGTGAGAGGCGGTCGAACATTCCTTCGATTGCGCGCTGCAGTGAGTCGGCCGCGTCGCGGTAACCATCGAGCGCGCCGCCGAACGGATCGCTCACTCCGTCGGACGACTTCCCATCCGAGCCGTACTCATCTATGAGATGCGCCTTTCCGCCGCCGCCAAGCTCCCGCACGGACTCGAGATGTGCGGGGCTCATTACGAGCACGAGATCAGCCGCCGCGATCATTTCGCGCGTCAGCTTGCGCGAGCGATGCGCGCCGAGATCGGTCCCGCGCTCCAGTCCAACGAGGAGCGCGCCATCGGACGCGGGTGAACCGTCCCAGGCGTTCGTGCCCGCGCTCGACGCCGTGAAGTTCGGGATTCCTCTCCTGGCTGCCGCGGATTTCGCGAACGCCTCTGCAAGCGGGCTGCGGCACGTGTTCCCGGTGCAGACGAACAGAATGTTCACGCGGGTGGCGGAAAGAAGGGCTCGGCGTCTATCACGTCCGGCACCGTCTCCCGCAGCTTCTCGAAGCTCACCGCGCCCGCGCGAATGATCTTCGGCGAAGGGCCGGTGCAATCCACGACCGTTGACGGCGGCGAATGCCCCAGCGTTCCGCCATCGAGCACTCGCAGCTTTCCGGAGACGATCTCATCTCTCCACTGGCCGACGATCTCCGATGCCGCTGTCGCAGGCGGAACACGAGGGCGGTTCGCGCTTGTTGACGTGATTGGCTGCCCGTACGCTTTGATGAGACGTGTGAGTCCTTTGTGAGGAGTCCATCGCACCGCTACTCCGCCTTCTGGGCCGCGGAGCTTGGCGGGAACTCGGCGTTCCCCACCGGGGAGAACGAGCGTCAGCGGACCGGGCCAGTGGCGAGCGGCGAGACTCGACGCGTACGAGCCGAAATGCAATCCGAGGCGGGCGATCATGTCACTGCTGGAAACGAGGACGAGAAACGGTTTTCCGGGCGCGCGGCCCTTGAGATCGATCAGCGCCTGAACGGACTCCTTATCCACAGCTCCGCCAAATCCGTAGACGGTCTCCGTCGGATACGCGAGAACTTTGCGCGCGTTCAAGTGCGCGATCGTCCCGGGGATGGCCGATTCGACTTCTTCGGCCGACCAGAAGGGAACGGCGAGGCCCTGGGTCATCCGCCCAAGATACTCAGCGACTCCGCTAGAGTGAAATCCGATTCGGTCGTGATCTTCACCGCACGCTCGCTTCCTGGGACGCCGACACAGGGAAATCCGAGCCGCTCGCAGAGGGCGGAATCATCGCTCGCAGCAACTCCATCGTTCATCGCCGACCCGTGCGCCCTTTCCAGCAGGTCACGCGGGAACGCCTGCGGCGTCTGCACGCGCCAGAGTCCGCTGCGATCAACCGTGGCGACAATCCGCTTCTCGGCGTCTAGCTGCTTCACCGTGTCCGCGATGGGGATGACGGGCACGGCGCAATTGCCATTTCGCGCGGCGGCAATGACTGCGTCGGCGGTAGCGTCGGTAAAGAATGGACGGGCGGCGTCGTGGACGACGATCACTTCACATTCCGCCGGGAGGTCTTCCATTCCGTTCACAACCGACTGCTGACGTTCAGGCCCACCGGGGGAAAGCAGCAGGCGGTCGGTATCACACTGAAATATCCAGGGGGGCGGATCAGCGACGTATTCGCGCGGAAGAACGCAGACAACCATCGCCACGTCGGCGCGCTGCTGAAGACGCTGCAGCGAATGAAGGAGCATTGGTTTCCCCGCGATCCACCTGAACTGCTTCAGCTCCGCCGATCCCGTTCGCGAGCCGGTGCCTCCGGCGGCGATTATCACTCCGACGTCCCGCTTCGTCATCAGGCGAAAAGAATCTTGAACAGATCTGTGATGTTGCGGACACCACGCACGTTCAGCGCGCCGTTCTTCTTCGGAGGAGATCCGCGATCGGCCATGAACGCCGATTTCATTCCCATCCGCGCAGCTTCGCCGAGTCGACGCTCGCTCTGCGAGACGGGACGGATCTCACCACCAAGTCCAATCTCACCGAGAAACAACGCCGAAGCAGGCAGTGGCTTGTCGTAAAAGCTCGACCCGAGCGCTGCGGCGACGGCGAGGTCCCCCGCGGGCTCCTGCATCCTTATTCCGCCCGCAACGTTGAGGAACACGTCGAGCTGCGCGAACGACATTCCGGCGCGCTTGTCGAGAACGGCGAGGAGGAGCGCGAGACGACGGCCGTCGTAACCGGTGCTCACCCGCTGCGGAGTTCCAAAGCCGGCCTTTGCGGCGAGACCCTGCACTTCCACGAGGAGCGGGCGCGATCCTTCCAGCAGTGCGGTGACGGCGCTCCCCGATGCTTCGCCGCGATTCTCCCCGAGAAAAAGCTCCGACGGGTTGTCCACCGGGATCAATCCCTTCGGCGTCATCCGGAAAACACCGATCTCGTCAACGCTGCCGAAGCGGTTCTTGGTCGCGCGGAGGAGACGGTGCTCGAGCATGGCGTCGCCTTCGAAGTAGAGCACGGTGTCAACGATGTGCTCTAGCGTTTTCGGCCCGGCTATCCCGCCCCCCTTCGTGACGTGGCCAACGGCGAACACCGTCGTCTCGGTGTCCTTCGCGAATCTCATCAGGCGCGCCGCGCACTCGCGCACCTGGCCGACGGCGCCGGGAGCGCCTTCGAGATCTCCGGTGAAAACTGTTTGGATTGAATCGATGATCATCACCGCCGGCTTCGTCGCGGCGGCGGTGGCGAGAATCGTTTCCAGCAAAGTCTCATTCAGCAGCTGCACGTCGGCGGCTTCGTTATCGAGGCGTTCGGCGCGCAGCTTCACCTGCAGCGCGGATTCCTCGCCCGAAACGTAAAGGCACGAGTGGCCCATCGCGTTGAGCCGCGACGCGACCTGCAGCAAAATCGTGGACTTGCCGATTCCCGGCTCTCCACCGATGAGCACCATCGAACCGGGAACGATTCCGCCACCGAGGACGAAATCGAGCTCGCGCATTCCCGTTTTCCAGCGGCGGTTCTCGGAAGTAGCAATGTCGCGAATGGTCGAGACTTCGGCGACAGCGCCGCCTTGAGAGAGCCCCTTGTGTCCCGCCGCGCGCCGCGCCGATCCGCTTGGCGCCTTCGCTGATGCGGCCATTTCTTCAACGAGACTGTTCCAGTCGCCGCACACGTCGCACTTGCCCGACCACTTGGGATGGTCGGCGCCGCAGCTTGTGCAGCGATAAATGGTCTTTGTCTTGGAGCTCACTCGGGCGGCTTGCGCGCGCTGAATCCTTCGAAGAGCGTGAACGCCTTGTTGAAGAACATGTTCACGAACCCGGTCGGCCCGTTACGCTGCTTGCCGATGATGATCTCCGCTTTTCCTTCGAGGGAATTGCCATCCTTGTCCACCGGGCCGTCATACTGCTCCTGCCGGTAGATGAACATCACCAGATCGGCGTCCTGCTCGATCGCTCCGGATTCGCGGAGATCCGAAAGCTGCGGCCGCTTGTCGGTTCTCTGCTCCGGCATACGCGACAGCTGCGAGAGCGCGATCACGGGAACTGAAAGCTCGCGCGCAAGAGATTTCAAAGAGCGCGAGATGTAGCTGATCTCCTGCTGCCTGCTCTCGCTGTTCGTCGGGCCCTGCATCAGCTGCAGGTAGTCGACGACCACCAGCCCGATGTCCTGCTCCATCTTGAGACGGCGCGCCTTGGATCTCAGCTCGAGCAGCGTCATTCCCGGGGTGTCGTCAATCCAGATTGGCGCGTGGCTGAGAATGCCCGCCGCGCGGCCGAGCCGCACGAATTCTTCGTCCTGAAGCTTGCCGCGGCGGAGACGCTGCGCGTCCACTCGTCCCTCAGCAGTGAGGAGCCGCTGCACCAGCTGCTCCTTGCTCATTTCGAATGAGAAGAAGGCGACGGGGACGTTGTGATCGAGCGCGGCATTCTGGGCGATGTTGAGAACGAAGGCCGTTTTTCCCATTGAAGGGCGGGCGGCGATGATGATAAGGTCCGATTTTTGGAATCCTGCCGTCATCTCGTCCAAATCCTTGTACCCGCTCGGCACGCCCGTAACCGATCCATCGCCGCGCTGCAGAATTTCGATGCGCTCCATCGTCGGCCAGAGGAGCTCCTTGATGCGCATGAAGCCTTCGTTGCCGCGGGCCTGATTGAGCTCGAAAATCTTGTGCTCTGCTTCGTCGAGAAGCTCCGACGCGGGCAGGCCGGACTCGAATGCTTCGCTGACAGTGGCGGTCGAAACCTCGATCAGCCGGCGGCGGAGCGCCTTCTCCTTAACGATTTTTGCGTGGTACTCGATGTTCGCCGCAGTCGGGACGGCGTCAACGAGGAACGAGATGTAATCCTTGCCCCCGCTCGACTCGAGCTCGCCGCGGCGCGACAGCTCTTCCGAGAGAGTGAGCGGATCGACTACATCGCCGCGCTCGGAAAGCCCGACCATCGCCCGATAGATGCGGCGGTGGCCTTCGCGGTAAAACATCGTGTCGTCGACGAATTGCGTCGCGCGGAGGATCGCGTCGGGATCCATGAGCATCGCAGAGAGAACTGCCTGCTCGGCATCTTCCGAGTAAGGCGGTCTGCGATCGCGATACGGGTCACGCGCCTGAGGCGTTATCGAGAATTCTACGGGCAAGCTTGACATCGTCCCAGGTCGGGCGTTTCCAGTTCGGATTTCTAAGGAGGGCCGCCGGGTGGTAGGTCACCACCAACGGAGTGCCGTGATACGTGTGAACAGCGCCGCGAAGCTTGCCGATTCCGTCCTTCGTATTCAACAGAGTTTGCGCCGCGAAGTTTCCAAAAGCAATGATCACTTTTGGCTTGATCAATTCCAGTTGACGAATCAAGTAAGGCGAGCACGCCTCGACTTCATCCGGCTGCGGATTGCGGTTTCCCGGTGGCCGGTGCTTAACCACGTTGGTGATAAAGACTTCCTCGCGCGAAAGATTCACGGCCTCGAGAATCTTTGTGAGAAGTGAACCCGCCTTCCCTACGAATGGCAGACCCAGCTCGTCCTCGGTCTCACCCGGTCCCTCACCGACGCAAACGACCTCCGCGTTCGGATTCCCTTCTCCGGGCACCGGGTTCTTCGCCTTCAGATGAAGCGGGCACCGCGTGCACCCGGCGACAATGTCCGCGATTGCCTGGAGCGAGTCCGCTGACCCAATGGCAGCGTTGAACAGCTCCGCCGATTCCGCGATCACCTTTCCCTTCTTCGGACTCATTGCATCCTCTGATGCGGATCGGCCACCCGGCTTCTGTCTCCCCGCCGCCGGCGCTGTCTTGGCCGGGGCCGGCACTGCATCGGAGTTCATCCCCGCCTTCGTGAGGGAAGATCTCCAGTCCGGCCGGTTCGCGGCGCGCAGCATCGACTGCACCTCGCTGGAAAGCAGAGACTCGAAGACAAAATCACGGTCTCCGAGGTCGCGTTGCTGCTCCAGGAACCGCTTGATCGTCTCGCTGTCAGCCACTGAAGCGCGCTCCCACGATTGAACTTTGCCGGATGCTCCAAGTGTGGAGTCCCGGAAGCAAACGCGCCAGCCACGGTGTCTTGTAGCTGGCGATGCCTTCCCTCACTTCAGGAAGATTCTGGCGCGGGCAGAACGAGCGCGAAGGTTACTCCGCGCGGCGGCGGGGCACGACGCGGTACTCGATCGCTCCTTCGGTCAGCTCTTCGAGCGCGCGAGTGGTGAGCTTCTTCTCACCCGGCGCCGAACGGTCGCGCGGAAACTCGTTCAGGACGCGGGCGAACTTTGCCGCGACGAGAACGCCGAGATACTTGTTGGTCGCGTGCTTCGCGACTTCATTCGGAACGAAAACCTGCATTAGCTACCTCTCAGTGTGTTTGCCGATCTCTCGCTCCAGATCCGACAGGAGCTGCCTGACTCGATCGGTTACATCCCCGCTGCGGGCGAGCCGCAGCGTTTCCGCGTCTATGATGCTCGAAACGGACTTGACCGCAGTCTCGAGGTCGTCATTGACGACTACGTACTGATAGAAATCTAATGCCTCGAGCTCGTGCTGTGCATCGCTCATTCTGCGGGCGACTGATCGGCGGTCCTCGGTTGCCCTACCCTCGAGCCGCCCCACAAGCGAGGAAATGGACGGCGGAACGATGAATACCAGCACGGAATCGGGGAAAGCGGCTGCGAATTGGCGCGCACCCTGAACGTCTATGTCCATAATCACGTGCTTGCCGTCTGCGAGCACCCTCTCCACTTCGGAACGCAGCGTCCCGTAGAGGTTCCCGTGAACGTTGGCCGATTCGGCGAAATCTCCGCGATCCCGGGCGGCTTCGAACTCAGCCGTCGTGAGAAAGTGGTAATCCCTTCCGTTCACTTCGCCCGGTCTGGGGGCGCGGGTAGTGCAGGAAACGGAATAGCCGACATCGCTGCGCGTCGCGAGCAGACGATGCGCGATGGTCGTCTTTCCCGCTCCGGAAGGGGCGGAGAGAATCACCGGAAAGCGCTTCACTCTACGTTCTCCACCTGCTCGCGCATCCGCTCCAGCTCTTCTTTGATGAGGATCACGTCGGCAAGAATAGCCGAATCGTTCGCCTTGCTGCCAAGGGTGTTCGCCTCACGCACCATCTCCTGGAGGAGAAATCCGAGGCGTTTTCCCACCGGCTCCGCCTGGGTGCCGCGAATCGTCTCCGAAAAGGCGGCGATATGGGCGTTGAAGCGGTCGATCTCCTCCGCGACGTCCAGCCGTTCGGCGAGGATCGCGATCTCCTGGGCGATGCGGGCTTCATCCAACGGACGGTCGCCAATGAGACTCTCCACAGTCTCGCGCAATCTCGCGTGCTGGTCCGCAAGCCGCTGCGGAGCGCGATCGCCGATTCGCGCCAGCGTGCGCGTCAGCTCCGACAGCCGCTCCTCCAGATACCTGCCGAGGTGCGCGCCCTCGGCCTGTCGCATCCGCAGCAAGTCGGTGACTGCCTTCGAGACAATAGCGGCAAGCTCGTCAACCGTACCGGTGTCCGACTCTTCGGGCGGCAATCCAAGCAGGTTCGGCAGGCGGAGGATGGTCGCGATGTCCATCTCACCGGTGATGCCGTGGCGCGCTTTGATCCCCTTGAGCTCCGTCAAATAGCGCTCGAGCTTGGCCTCATCGATGAGCGGCATTCCCTCCCCGGCGTCCGCGCCGATTCGCGCGAAGAGGGTGACGTGGCCGCGCAGCACCCGCTTGCGCAGGATCTCCCGTACATCGGACTCCCATTTCGAGAACGCCGACGGGATCTTGATCGTAGGAGTGAAGAAGCGGTGATTGACGCTCCTTACCTC
>JALYYD010000080.1 GCA_030946775.1 Gemmatimonadota bacterium | reverse complement strand
CTCGCGCACCGGTTCATCCGTAATGCTTTCACGGCCACGACCTCGGTTGGATTCGGCCAGGTTCGCCGCAACACCGACGTAGTTCAGGTCACCGGCCGCGGAGTATTTCCGGGCGTGACCAACGTTGCCAGCGCCACGCAGACCTTCCCGAACGAGTCGCAGAGCATCGTGAAGTCGTTCTCGACGTACGCGCAGGAAGAGTTCCTCACGCTCGACGAGCGACTCCTTCTCACCGCCGGTGTCAACGCCGAGCGCACGAGCAACAACGGCGACCCGAAGAAGATGTACGCGTACCCGAAGTTCTCTGGGTCGTATCGTCTTCCGTGGCTTCCGCCGAAGTCTGACGAGCTCAAGCTGCGCATCGCATATGGACGCGCCGGCAACCAACCCACGAGCGGCAAGTTCACGTTCCTCACGAACCTCGTTGAGGAGGGAGTAACCGGTTTCCGCGCATCGACCATCAAAGGATTCCCGGGCATCAAGCCGGAGACCTCGAGCGAGCTCGAAGGTGGAATTGACTGGACGTTGTTCAACGGTCGCGCCCGCCTGTCGGCGACGCAGTTCAAGCGCCAGGTGGACAATCTGATTCTTTCCGCTTCGCTCGCGCCGTCCACCGGCTTCTCGAGCCAGACGATCAACGGCGGTCAGGTTTCGCATCACGGAACCGAAATCGAGCTCTCGATGACGCCGATCCAGGCGCACGGATTCGAGTGGATCTCCAACACCACGTACGCCAGCGAGAAGGGCCGGGTAACGCGCCTTCCTGTTCCTTCATTCATTCCAACATCGGGCTCGTTCGGCAGCCGTTTCGGCAACGCGTTCATCGCCCAAGGCCAGCTTATCACGGTTCTTCAGGCAGTGAATGGATGCTCGGCGCTCAACTCGACCGGTACCTCGTGCCCGTCGGCGAACAGACTTCTGCAGTTCATCGGAAACTCGGCGCCTGATTACCAGATGGGATTCAGCAACGACTTCACATTCGGAGCGATCCGCGTCTCCTCGCTGGTGGATTGGAGAAAGGGCGGACTCGGAGTAAACCTCACCAACAACTATTTCGACGGTGGGCTTCTCGCGGACTCTGCAGTCGGCAATCAGCGGCTGCGCGATTTTGCGAAGGGCAAGGCCGTTTATGTCGAGAATGCAGGCTTCGTGAAGTTGCGGGAAGTCACACTCGGTTACGAGCTTCCGTCGGAAATGACCTCGCACGTCTTCGCCGGCAACTCGCACAAGGTTCGCCTTGAGCTGAGCGGGCGGAACTTGAAGACGTGGACGAAGTATACAGGTCTTGATCCGGAAGTTTCTAACTTCGGGAACCAGGCTCTTGGCAGGTTCCAGGAC
Organism: Gemmatimonadota bacterium; assembly: GCA_030946775.1. Taxonomy (GTDB): domain Bacteria; phylum Gemmatimonadota; class Gemmatimonadetes; order Gemmatimonadales; family Gemmatimonadaceae; genus UBA4720. Next base: position 888 of record JALYYD010000080.1, on the reverse strand, counting down.
GTGACTCCGTATCCTCCCTCGAGACAGTGGTATTTCACTGTCAACACATCCTTCTAATCCGAGCAATTACTCATATGAAGCGATATTCAACGATTGCCCTCGCGTCGGCGCTTGCCGTCGTCGCGGGGTGCAAAGACAACCCGGTGTCGAATCCGATCGACGCACCGACGGTTGATGCACTCGCCGGAGGATTGACCCCGACCTCGCTGCTGCAGCTTGTCACGGGCGCCCTGGCGCAGGACAGAGCGACATTCAACGACGTTCCGGGAATTATTGAACCGGAGATTTTCGCGCGTGACGCGTACCGGCTCGACCAGTCAGAGCCGCGTTACGTGACGGAGACTCTTGGCGGCAACCCGGACCCCGGCAGCTTTGCCGGCGGTCGCGCGTTTGCCGGCTACTACACCGCACTACGCGCCGAGAACAACCTCATTCTCGCGCTGAACGCGGCGACGCCGGGTCAGTTTACGGCGAGCGAGATTGCGGCCACGAAGGGGTTGCTGCGGACGATGAAGGCGCTGGAGTATTATCGCCTGATCGAGCTGCGTGACACCGTCGGTATCCCGCTTCAGACCGATGACGGAACTGCGGTAAACCCCATCCGCTGCAAGGAAGCGGTCCAGGCTTACATCGGTTCGCTTCTGGACAGCGCCAACGCGGACTTCACGACCGCGGGCGGCGCCACGGTGCTTCCGGTCAAGCTTCCGACCGGCTTCAGCGCGTTCGGTCGCAATTACAACGTCGTTAGCAACCTGGTCAAGTTCAACCGCGGACTGAAGGGCAAGCTCGATTTCTACCGCGCCCTGAACCGCAAGACGCCGCAGCCGGCGCTATTCGCGACTGCGATCGGCGAGCTGACCGCCGCACTGGGCGGAGCTGCCCCGGGCG
>JALYYD010000291.1 GCA_030946775.1 Gemmatimonadota bacterium | reverse complement strand
GCTCGGAGCGGATCTTCACGCTGCTCGATACGGAGCCGACGGTGCGTGATTCCGCCGCCGACCGGGACGAGACACCGGAGCGGAAAGGATTCGAGGTGGAATTCGACGATGTCTGGTTTGCCTACGATGCGCCCCATCTTGCCAAAGGGGCGGACGCTTCGACGGCGGAGCCGGAGTGGGTGCTCAAGGGAGTGAGCTTCGTCGCGCGCGCCGGGGGAACGACGGCGCTCGTCGGCCACACCGGCGCCGGCAAGACGACGATCGTCAATCTGCTGATGAGATTCTATGACCCGCAGCGCGGCCGTATTCTCGTCAACGGACAGGACATCCGGACGATGCGGATCGAGGAGCTGCGCCGGCTCATCGCCTACGTCCAGCAAGACATCTTTCTCTTCGCGGGCGACGTCGCGACCAACATCCGCCTCGCCAACCCGCTTAACGACGCCGGGGTCGAGAGCGCGGCGAAGCGGGTCGGCGCGGACAGGATCGTCCGGCGCTTTCCAGACGGCTATCGTCACGTTCTGGGCGAGCGCGGGGCATCTATCAGCGTGGGCGAGCGCCAGCTCCTCTCCTTTGCGCGGGCAATCGCCGCGGATGCGCCGGTTTTACTGCTCGACGAGGCGACGAGCGCTGTGGACAGCCAGATCGAAGGGGAAATCCAGCGAGCCCTGGAGATTCTGCTCGCCGACCGGACGACCATCGCCGTGGCCCACCGCCTCAGCACCATCGCCGCCGCGGACCTTATCCTGGTGCTCCATCACGGGGAGATCGTGGAGCGCGGGACGCACCGGGAGCTTCTCGAAGGGGCGGGCCTCTACGAGAAATTGTGGCGCCTACAGGCGGGGGAAGCGCAGGAATCGCTCCCTCGTGCGGGATGAAGCTTGCCGCTCATTTCATCGGCGCCTAGCTTTCACCGCTTACGCCCGGTGCGCTTTTTCAGCGCCCATTCTTTTTCCTTCATTAAACCATCCAGCCGTAAGTGCATCTCGCCGTAGCGGCCCGTACCGACACCGGCCGAGTCCGAAAGGGGAATGAAGATTCTCTCCACGCCGATGCCAATGCGCACCGGGGCATCTTTATAGTTGCCGATGGGATGGGGGGCCACGCCGCCGGCGAGATCGCCAGCGAGATGGCAGTTCAGGTCGTGAGCAAGGATCTTTCCGACCTGAACGACCTCGAGATTGCGAGCGCTCAGGAGCAGGTGGCGGAGGCGCTTCGCGACGCCAACCGGGCGGTGTTCCAGCGCACGCGGAAGGAGCTGGAGAAGACGGGGATGGGCACGACCGTATCTGCGCTCCTCCTCTCCGACACACACTATCTGATCGGCCACGTTGGGGACTCGCGGATTTATCTCGTCCGCGACGGAGAGATGAAGCAGCTCACCCGCGATCACTCGCTCGTGCAGGAGCAGGTGGACGCGGGGCTTCTCACCCCGGACCAGGCGCGAAAACATCCACAGAGCAACGTGATCACGCGCTGCGTAGGGATGGCCGACGACATCGAGCCGGACGTGCTGGAAGGGGAGGCGAGAATGGGCGACTGCTTCCTCCTCGCCAGCGATGGGCTGACGGGAATGGTGGAAGACCGCCGCCTCCAGCAGCTGCTGCTCTCCCGCGCCGCTCCGGCTAGAATCGTAGACGCGCTGATCTCCGAGGCGAACAACAACGGCGGCAACGACAACATCACCGCGATCGTCGTTCGGGTGCTGCCACAGGAAGGGACGAACAACACGGACCGCGACGTGACACCGATCCCGCCGGCGCGGGTAGATGGATGAGCAGCCTCTGAGCGTAGGCGATTTCGCCTCGCTCTACCTCGGTAACATTCTCTACGCCCTCGAGCGCACGGCGATGCAGCTTGAAAGCGAAAACAAATCAAACGACGCCGCCTTCTATCGCGGCATCGCCCGCAAGCTCGCAGACGCGAGGGGAAGGGAGCGTGGCAAGGGTGCGTAGTCCTCTGATTTTCGTCGCCGTGCTTTCACTGGCGTGCGCCAAGGCCGAAAAGACTGAAGTCGCAAAAATCGACTCGGCGAAAAACGATTCCGTTTTCGCGGCGCTTCAGAAGCGCGGTGAAATGACGATGGGAGTCGATCAATACAGCTCGGCGCACCGCTTCGAGCCGCTCCCCGACGGCGGGCGGATCGTTCTCCAGCGCGACTCGGCGGACAGCGCCGGTGAGGCGACGATCCGCGCGCACATGCGGACAATCGCGGCGGAGTTTTCGGCGGGAGATTTCACCTCTCCGGAAATGGTGCACGCAATGGATTCAGTGCCCGGAACGATGATGATGACGAAGCTCAAG
>JALYYD010000281.1 GCA_030946775.1 Gemmatimonadota bacterium | reverse complement strand
GTCGGGGTCCATCTCCGGCGCGAAGCTCGCCGCTTCCGTAAGTCCGTCGAAAGGTCAGCTTGTCGAATTCGGCGGGGCTGTGCTATCGCACGTCATCTATGGCCCGAGAGGGTACGTTGTGCCGCGCGGCAACTCGACAATCGGAGGAAGCACGATGGAGCGAACTGGCTTCGACTCCGAGACGTCTGCCGAGGGAATTGCCAAGGTCACCGGAGCCGCAGTGGAGATTTGCCCGGCCCTCGGCGAGATGGGAGGGGTTCGTGCGTGGGCGGGGCTCCGTCCCGTGACGCCGGACCTGTCGCCCTTGATCGGGCCCGATCCCGAAACGCCGTCGGTCATCTATGCGTGCGGTCACGGCCGAAATGGAATTCTGATGGCCCCCCTGACGGGGGATATAGTCGCCGATCTCGTTACGGGATCACCACTTCCGTACGACCTGGCGCAATTTCGCCCGGACCGCTTTTAATGTAGATTGCCAGACTGGCATGGACGAAACCCTCTATCAGATTCTCGGGCGCCATCGCTCCGAGCCCCTTCCGGAGCGAAAGCCGGGATGGCTCAAGGTCAAAGCACCCGGCGGCCCAAACTACCTGCGCCTCCAGCAGTTGATGCGTGAGCTCGACCTCCATTCGGTTTGCGAGGAAGCCCACTGCCCCAACGTTGGCGAATGCTGGGAGCACGGCACCGCCACCTTCATGATCCTCGGCGATGTCTGCACCCGAAACTGCGCCTACTGCGCCGTAGCTCACGGACGACCGCCGGCTTATGATATCGCCGAGCCGTCGCGGGTAGCTCAGGCAATTGCGGAAATGAACCTGCAGCACGCCGTCATCACGTCCGTCGACCGCGATGACTTGCCAGACTTCGGCGCGTACATCTTCGCCGAAACGATCCGGCAGATCCACGCTCGTGTTCCCGGATGCTCGGTTGAAGTTCTCGTTCCCGATTTTCAGGGCAGCGAGTCCAGCATCGCCGCCGTGCTCGAAGCACGGCCCGAGATCTACAACCACAACACTGAGACGGTACCGCGCCTCTACAAGAAGGCCCGGGCCGGTGGCAAGTATCCGCGCGTCCTGGAGATCTTCCGTTTCGCCAAGCGCACCGCGCCGGACATTCCGACCAAGACCGGAATCATTCTCGGAATGGGCGAGACGATTGAAGAAGTCGTCGAGGTGATGCGAGATCTGCGCGAGGTGGATGTAGACATTCTCACCCTCGGCCAGTACCTGCGCCCGTCGAGCGCCCACATCGCGCTCGATCGGTATTACACCCCTGAGGAGTTTCGCTACTTGAAGGATATCGGAATGGAAATGGGCTTCCGCCACGTTGAGTCCGGCCCTCTCGTTCGCTCGAGCTACCACGCTTGGGAGCAGGTGCAGGCGGCGGGCGTATGAGCACGGGAGCCAAGCCGGTGAAGGCACCAAAGCCGAGCGGCGGAGCAGCGGCAAAAAAAGCCGGACCGGAAAAGATCGCAGGCACCGATGTCGCGCAGCGCAAGGAGCTGCTGCGCTCGATGCTCCTTCAGCGCCGCTTCGAAGAGAAATGCGCCGAAGCGTACGCGCTCGGCAAGATCGGCGGATTCTGCCACCTCTACATCGGCCAGGAAGCAATCTCTACCGGCACTATGTCGATGCTTCGCGAGGATGACTACGTCATCACCGCGTATCGCGATCACGGCCAGGCGCTCGCGCGCGGAATTTCGCCGCGTGCGATTATGGCCGAGTTGTTCGGGCGCGCCGACGGATGCTCGAAGGGCAAGGGCGGATCGATGCACATCTTCGACTCGGCCACGAATTTCCTCGGAGGACACGGCATCGTCGGCGGTCACGTTCCGATAGCCGCTGGCGTCGGCTTCGCCATCAACTACAAGGCGGGCGATCAGGTCTGCGTCTGCTTTTTCGGAGAGGCCGCCGTCAACATCGGTGCCTTTCACGAGGCTCTCAACATCGCTTCGCTGTGGAACCTCCCTGTCATCTTCATCATCGAGAACAATCGGTACGGAATGGGAACGGCGATCTCGCGCTCGACCGCTAACGAAGACGTGGTAGTTCGCGCCAAAGGTTACCGCATGATCGGTGAGTCCGTTGATGGGCAGGATATCTTCGCCGTACGTGAAGCGATCGGCCGGGCGACTGAACGTGCGCGTAAGGAGAAGCGCCCCACTCTGCTCGAGCTGCGCACGTACCGTTTCATGGGCCACTCGATGTCCGACGCCGTGTCCGGTACGTACCGCTCGCGTGAAGAGCTTGAAGAGAACATGAAGCGCGATCCGATTCTGCTCCTCCATCAGTTCATGCACCATCACGATGAGCTGAGCGAGGGTGAGCTGTCGAAGATCGACGACGAGGCAAAGGCTGCTGCGCAGGACGCGTGGGATTTCGCCGACGCCAGCCCGGAGCCGTCACTCGACACGCTCTATCAGGACGTTCTAGCCGAGACGGAATCCTAAATGGCAGTGATGACATACCGCGACGCGCTCACTGCTGCGCTACGCGAAGAGCTGACCCGCGACGACCGCGTATTCCTGATGGGAGAAGAGGTCGCGCAGTACAACGGCGCGTATAAAGTCTCCAAGGGACTGCTCGACGAATTCGGTCCCCGCCGCATCGTGGACACTCCCATCACCGAGCTCGGCTTTGCCGGCGTCGGCGTCGGCGCAGCGATGGTCGGCCTCCGTCCCGTCGTCGAGTTCATGACCTGGAATTTTGCGCTGCTCGCGCTGGACGAAGTCGTCAACGCCGCGGCGAAGATGCTTTATATGTCAGGCGGTCAGTACAAGATGCCGATGGTCTTCCGCGGCCCGAACGGAAGCGCGCTGCAGCTCGGCGCGCAGCACTCGCAGGCGTGGGAGAGCTGGCTCGCCCACATCCCCGGGCTCAAGGTGCTCACTCCCGGCACGCCCGCCGACGCGAAGGGTCTCCTCAAGGCCGCCATTCGCGATGACAACCCGGTCGTGTTCCTCGAAGGCGAGATGCTCTACAATACCAAGGGTGAAGTTCCCGACGAGGACTACATTGTCCCCATTGGACTCGCCGAGCTCAAGCGTGAAGGCGACGACTGCACGATCGTGACGCACGGGAAGATGGTGCTCGTCGCTATGACCGTCGCCGATGCGCTTGCGAAGGAAGGGATCAACATCGACGTCGTGGACCTCCGCACCATCCGGCCGATGGACGTGGAAGCGATTTCCCGGTCCGTGCAGAAAACCAACCGCGCCGTCGTGCTCGAGGAGGGATGGGAGATCTGCGGCGTGGGAGCGCAGGTGGTGGACTTCATTCAGCGCGAGTGCTTCGACGACCTCGATGCCCCGGTGATCCGCGTCCATCAGGAAGACGTTCCGATGCCGTACGCGAAGAATCTCGAGAAAGCAGCCAAGCCCGATGCCGCGAAGACCATCGCAGCCGTGCGAAAAGTCATGTACCTCGACTAGCTAACTATGGCGACGAAAGTTGTGATGGAGGCGCTGTCCCCGACGATGGAAGAGGGACGGCTCGTGAAGTGGATGAAGAACGAAGGCGACGCCGTGAAATCCGGCGACGTCCTCGCCGAGGTCGAAACCGACAAGGCCGTGATGGAGCTCGTCGCCCGCGGCGATGGAGTTCTTCGCAAGCGAATCGCCAACGAAGGAGATGCATCGGCGGTTGGAACACTGCTCGCCGTGATCGGCACCGCCGATGAAAACATCGACGCTCTGGTAGCGGGCGCTGGAGCTCCAGCGGTGAAAACCGCCGCACCTGCCTCCGCGGAAGCTTCCGCGCAGGCAGCGACCTCGGTACCTGCTGTTCCCGCGCAGTCGCAGGGCGAGGCCTCTGTTCCTACGCAGGAGAAAGCCGCTCCTGCGCCGATCGTCGCTTCGACCGGAAGAGCTCCGGGTGATTCACCACGCGGACGCGCCCCCGCTGGAAACGGATCGCGTCCCTCCGCGCCTCCGCCGGTGGTAGCGGCCGTAGGCCGCCAGCGCTCTTCTCCGCTGGCGCGAAAGCTCGCATCCGATCGCGGAATCCAGCTCGGCACGATTGCCGGCTCGGGCCCCGGCGGCCGTATTGTGAAGCGCGATGTCGAGACCGCAGTCGCGAGTGGCGGACAGTCGCGCACCGCTGCCACTGCTCGCGCCGCAATCGAGGGTGATTACAAAGACATTCCGCTCACGCAAATCAGAAAGACGATCGCCAAGCGGCTCGCGGAGTCGAACGGCCCTGTTCCGACTTTCTTCCTTACCGTCGAGCTAGACGTCACGCGCGCTTCCGAGCTTCGCGAAGAGCTTACCTCGATGGGCGACAACTATAAGTCGTCGTTCAACGACATCGTCATCCGCGCCGTCGCGCTCGCGCTCGCCGAACACCCTGAAGTGAACGCGCACTGGCTTGGCGACCGCATTCGCCAGTTCAATCGCATTCACGTCGGAATGGCCGTGGCGGTTGAAGACGGATTGATAACGCCCGTGATCTTCGACGCCGACCGCAAGCGGATGTGGGACATCTCGGCGGAAGCGAAGGATCTCGCCGGAAAAGCGCGCGACCGGAAGCTCACCCCGGAGCAGTACACCGGCTCGACCTTCTCCGTCTCCAATCTCGGCATGTTCGGCGTGGATCAGTTCACCGCGATCATCAATCCCCCTGAGGCCGGCATCATCGCCGTGGGTGGGGTCGAGGAAAAGCCGGTCGTCATCGAAGGCACCGTCGTGCTCCGGAAGCGTATGCGCATTACGATGAGCTGCGATCATCGCGTCATCGATGGCGCGACAGGGGCGAAATTCCTCCAGACGGTTCGACGCCTCATCGAGAATCCCGTCGCCTTGATCGTCTGACTCGGCAGTGACCTCGATCTCCAGCGGCAGCGACGCGCCCCCGTCACCTCTCGAGGAGCCGGGGGCGTCGGCTTTTGGAGTTTGCCCGAACTGCGCGGCTGCCATGACCGGCTCGTTTTGTTCGCAGTGCGGGGAAAAGAAGTTTGAGAAAGCCGACTATTCCCTCCGCCCGGTCATCGAAGAAGCCGTCGGCGAATTCATCCACTTCGATGGCAGGCTGCTGCGAACGGTGAAGACGCTCGTCAGGAAGCCGGGAGAATTGGCGCGCGCCTATTTCCACGGCGGACGCTCGCGGTACACTAGGCCGCTGACGCTTTTCGTGATGATCAACCTGGTGTTCTTCATCATCCAGCCGCACACCTCACTACTCGGCTACGGCTACTCCAACTACACCAACGTCAGGAACAGTGGCGGCCAAAGACACATCGAGCTGATCCGCGCCAAGCTGGCCCGCACACACGAGCCGGCAGCCGAGTACGCGGGACGATTCAACACCGTTCTGCAGGACCAAAAAAAGAGCGTTCTGCTCTTCTCCGTTCCATTCCTCGCCGTGGCGATGCTCCTCCTCTTCGCGGGCAGTGGCAGAACATACGCCGAGCATCTTGTGTTCGCGGTCCACGTCTACAC
>JALYYD010000278.1 GCA_030946775.1 Gemmatimonadota bacterium | reverse complement strand
GAAGCCGCAGCAGAAGTTTGACAAACGCGACTGAGAACAGGCCGCCGACGACGCCCAGAACCGCGTACACGCCGAACTCGCCAGGACTGACGAGCTTGTATGCAGGAACGTGAAAGAGCGGCTCGTCACCGAGCACGAGGTGCAGCACCATCCACGAGGTGGTGGAGCTGAGAACGACCGATCCGAGAATCGGCGCGTGCAGATCTCCCATTATTTCTTCGAGGGAAAAGAGCACCGCGGCGATTGGGGTATTGAACGCGGCTGCGAGAGCGGCGGCGCCGCCAACGGGAACGAGCCACTTCACCCGCGCCTTGCTGAGTCCGAGTCGGCGCGCGATGACGGAGGAGACTCCGGATCCAATGTAAACCGCGGGCCCTTCTCTCCCGAGCGCGATCCCGCTGGCAAGCGACCCCGAGCAGCAGATGAATTTGCCGACCACCGACCGGAAGGAGATCCGGCCGTCGTGAATGAACAACGCGGCGCGCGTCTGCGGAATTCCGCTTCCGCGCGCCATCGGGAAATACCTGTAGAGCAGATATCCGGTGACGAGCGCGCCGAGGGTCGGAATCAGAATGCGTCGCCACCCGTCGCCGCCCGGCGGGTACGCGTGCGCCGCAAGGCGGCCGGTGAGGAGTATGAAAGCGACCACGATCAGCCCGACGAGCGCGCCGATAATTATGCTGAGGACTAGCGCAAGGCGGTCCTCCTTGCGCCGAACGTCCTCGACCAGCGCGAAGATGCGGGAAGAGAGCGAGCGCGAGTTCGGAGTCGTCACATTCGGAAGGTAACTCAAGATCGCAAGCCGTGAACCGCGCCGGGGCGAGCCGCGCGGTCACTATCGGCGCGATGGGTGTGGACCTATTCTCTATCCGCAATGAACGGGCGACAGACCCCTGCCGGTGACGAGTTAGAGCTCGCGCGCACTCTCATCCTGCGTCACGGCTGGAACGCCACCGCCTACCAGATTCTCAATCCCGGGTTTCTGCTATGGTTTTCCGCAGAGAGGGACGCAGTGATCGGGTTTGTGGTGAAGGCGCGCACCCGTGTCGTCGGGGGAGCGCCGGTGTGCTCATCGGAGCGGCTGGCGGCGGTGACGGACGAGTTCCTCGCCGACGCCCGGAGCTGCGGACTGGCTGTCTGCTTCTTCGGAGCCGGGATGCGGCTCGAGTCGGCGCTCGTCGGCAACGGCTCTTGGAGCGCTGCCGACCTCGGCGCGCAGCCAAGCTGGAAACCTGCGAACTGGGCGGGAATCATCGCCGGACACGCGTCGCTTCGCGCGCAGCTCAACCGCGCGCAAAACAAAGGAGTCAATGCAAGAGTTGTCGCGCGCCCCGATCCCCCGCTGTTGCTGCGTCTTCGCCGCTGTCTCGAGGAATGGCTCACGACGCGCGGGCTTCCTCCGCTTCATTTTCTCGTCGAGCCCGACACGCTGGCGCTTCTTGACGACCGTCTGCTCATCGTCGCCGAGCGGAACGGCGAACCGGTTGGGTTTCTGGTCGCCAGTCCGGTGCGCGCACGAAACGGGTGGTTGATCGAGCAGATTGTGCGCGGGCGCAATGCGCCGAACGGAACCGCCGAGCTGATGATCGATGGCGCGATGCAGGAGATGGCGCGCCTTGGATCCACATACGCGACGCTTGGACTATGTCCCCTGTCGCCACACTCGCGTTTCGATCCGGCGCGGATGCCACCGTGGCTTCGTGTCACACTGGGATGGGTGCGTGCGCACGGCGGCCGGTTCTACAATTTCGGCGGGCTGGACGCGTTCAAGAGCAAGTTTGCGCCGGATCAATGGGAAGACATCGTCGCGCTCGCCGACACACCAGAATTCCCGCCGAGAACTCTGTGGGCGATCGCGTCCGCATTCTCCGACGGATCGCCGCTGCTGCTGATCCTGCGCGCGCTGGCGAGAGCCGCGCGGCAGGAGATCAGGTGGTTCTTTCGGAGCGACGCGCCGCGAAAAACTCTGAAATCACGGTAGCGCATTCTTCCGCAAGTATTCCGCCGCTGACTTCGGGGCGGTGATTGAGTTTGGGATGACGCAGAAGATCTCCGACGGAGCCGGCCATCCCCGCCTTATCGTCCCACGCGCCGAAGACGACGCGCTTGAGTCGCGACAGCACGATTGCGCCGGCGCACATCGCGCAGGGCTCGAGCGTGACGTAGAGGGTGCAGTCGTCGAGCCGCCACCGGTCGAGCTTCTCCGCGCTCTCACGGATGGCGAGGCACTCGGCGTGGGCGGTGGGATCCTGGTCGCGCACCGTGCGGTTGGTCGCGACGGCGAGGATCGCGCCGTTCTGAACTATGATAGCGCCGACGGGGACTTCGTTGCGGCGCGCCGCTTCGCGCGCGAGGTCGAGGGCGTTTCGGAGGTACTGTTCGTCTAAAGTCTGGGGACTAGTCACGATGGCTAGAATCTACTTACTGAAAACTGCAACCGAGGACTACGCGGGTGAGAGGACCCAGTGGCATAGTCTCGAGGCTCGAGACTAAGACGATGCTCTATGCTCCGGCCTGAGCCTTAGAGCGAGTGACCAGACTTCTACGGAGGCCGTGGATCATCTTTCGAACTTCTATCGTCTGGCTCAGAAGACTCAGTGAGTCTTGGGAGCGGACGAGCTCAAGATCGCGCGCAATGATCAGGTGGTACTCGAGCTCGGTAGAGGAATTCAGGGCGATCAGCAGAAAGCGGTTGAATTGCTTTACCCGATTCCTGGCCGCATCCCTCAACGATGTTGGCGGGAATCGACATCGCCGCTCGAATGATCTGACTCCGGAGCGCCGCGTGATCTGCCCTTCGGATCGACCCCGCAACCCGGTGTGCATCCAGCGCCATCGCGTGCGCCTTCTGCCAAACCAGAAGTTTCTTGAAGTCCGACATAGCGGAACGATGCCAGCATCGGCCGCTCGCCTCTCGCCATCAGAACGCACGCGTTCCCAGAATCCCGCAAGAGAAGCGAGTGGGCCCGCCGGTGTAGTAGTCTCGAGCCTCCAGACTACGCTACTGCCAACTCTTACCCGCGTAGTCCTAGGTTGCAGTTCGCAGTTGCCAGTCGCGCTACTTCCCGAACGTCAGCTCCCCCTTCGCATCAACCCCGACGCGAATCGTATCCCCCTCGACGAACTTCCCCTCGAGCACCGCCATCGCCAGCGGATTCTGCAGCAGCCGCTGGATCGCGCGCTTCAGCGGCCGCGCTCCGAATGCGGGATCGTAACCCTCGGTCGCGATCAGCGCCCTCGCCTGTGGGCTGAGCTCGATCTTCAGCTTGCGGTCAGCGAGAAGTTTTTCGAGTCGCGCCAGCTGCAGCCCGATGATGTGCTCGATCTCCGGCTTTCCGAGCGGACGGAAGATGATGATGTCGTCGACGCGATTCAAAAACTCCGGCCGGAAGTGCTGACGCAGCGCCGACGTCACCTGCGTCTCGACGAGTGCCCACTCTTCCCCCGAATGCTCGAGGGTGTAGCTGCTCCCGATGTTCGACGTCATTATGATCACCGTGTTCCGGAAATCCACGGTGCGGCCCTGGGAGTCGGTGAGCCGGCCGTCGTCGAGAATCTGAAGAAGGATGTTGAAGACATCGGGGTGCGCCTTCTCGATCTCGTCGAAGAGCACGACCGCGTAGGGACGGCGGCGCACGACTTCCGTGAGCTGCCCGCCTTCGTCGAAGCCGACGTAGCCCGGAGGCGCGCCGATGAGCCGGGATACCGCGTGCTTCTCCATATACTCCGACATATCGATGCGCACCATCGCCTGCTCATCGTCGAACAGGAACTCGGCCAGAGCGCGCGCGGTTTCAGTCTTCCCTACTCCGGTCGGGCCGAGGAAGATGAATGAGCCGATGGGGCGATTGGGATCCTGAAGGCCGGCGCGTGAGCGGCGCACCGCGTTGGCAACAGCGCGAACTGCTTCGTCCTGTCCGATCACTCGGCTCGCAAGCACGCTTTCGAGCTTGGTGAGACGCTCGCGCTCCGCTTCCATCAATCGCGTCACGGGGATTCCAGTCCACTTGGCGACGATCTCGGCGATGTCGTCCGCCGTGACCTCTTCCTTTAGAAAGCGCGCGCCACCCTCCTGCTTGCTCGCCAGCTGCTGCTCGGCGTCCTTCATCTTCTGCTCGAGCTGCGGGATCTGTCCGTACGCAATCTCCGAAGCTCGGCCCAAATCGCCCGTGCGTGTCGCCTTCTCGGCTTCGATGCGAGCTTGATCAATTTCCTGTTTGATCCTTCCAACGCTTCCGAGCGTGTCCTTCTCCTGCTGCCACTGCGCCTTCATCCCGGACGACTTTTCACGAAGGTCGGCCAGATCGCGCTCGAGATTCTTGAGCCGCTCCTTCGACGCCTTGTCCTTTTCCTTGGCGAGCGCCTGGCGCTCGATCTCGAGCTGGATGATGCGCCGCTCGACTTCATCGATCTCCTGCGGCATCGAGTCGATCTCGATGCGCATCCGTGATGCGGCTTCGTCGATGAGATCGATCGCCTTGTCGGGTAGGAAGCGGTCGCCGATGTAGCGGTTGGAAAGAGTGGCGGCGGCAACGATGGCGCCGTCGGTGATGCGCACACCGTGGTGCGCCTCGTACTTCTCCTTCAGTCCGCGAAGGATCGCGATCGTGTTCTCGACGCTCGGCTCGCCGACGTACACCGGCTGGAAGCGGCGCTCGAGTGCGGGATCCTTTTCGATGTGCTTGCGGTACTCGTCGAGCGTTGTCGCGCCGACGACGCGGAGCTCGCCGCGCGCGAGCATCGGCTTGAGCATGTTGCCGGCGTCCATCGAACCTTCGGCTTTTCCGGCGCCGACGATGGTGTGCATCTCGTCGATGAAGACGACGAACTTCCCTTCGCCCTCTGTGATCTCCTTGAGAACCGCCTTGAGCCGCTCTTCGAATTCGCCGCGGAACTTCGCGCCGGCGATGAGCGCGCCCATATCGAGAGAGACGAGCCGCTTGCCCTTGAGACTCTCGGGCACGTCGCCGTTGGTGATTCGCTGGGCGAGGCCTTCGGCGATCGCGGTCTTGCCGACGCCGGGCTCGCCGATGAGGACAGGATTGTTTTTCGTGCGACGCGAGAGAACCTGAATGACGCGGCGAATTTCTTCATCGCGGCCGATGACTGGATCGAGCTTTCCCTTGCGTGCCGCCTCGGTGAGATCGCGCGTGTAGCGCTGCAGCGCCTGGTACTGGTTCTCCGGAGTCTGGTCCGTGACGCGGTGCGAACCGCGAACCGCGGCAAGGGCTTCGAGAAGATCTTCGCGGCTCACATTGATCGCATCGAGCAGCGCCCGGCTCTCAGTTCCCTTCACTGAGGAAAGCGCGAGAAGGAAATGCTCGGTGGAGACGAACTCGTCGCCGAGCTCGCGCGCGTCTTTCTCGGCCTGGTCGAAAACCTGATTCAGCTCGCGTGAGAGAGTCGGCTGGGCGTTCGATTGTTTGGGATAGCGCGCCGCTTCGCGATTGGCGTCGGCGAGGAGCTTGTCCACGGCGACGCCGAGCTTGTTGAGGATCGGAACGACGATGCCTTCGTCC
>JALYYD010000204.1 GCA_030946775.1 Gemmatimonadota bacterium | reverse complement strand
CCCTTCGGCTCGCCGGTCGTGCCCGACGTGTAGATGATGGTTGCGATATCGCCGGGCGCTACGGCGAGAGCGCGCTCTTTATGCGCGGAAATCGCCGCGGGCGATTCGTCCCCGGCGCCGCTGAGCTCGAGCTGATCGAGAGTCATGTCGGCGAGGCCGGGCAGCTGATCGAAGCTGATCACGAAACGAAGCGCGGACAACGATGCTGACGCGCTCTTCCGCAGCTCGGCGATTTTCTCCGCCTGCTCGCGGTTGGAAACGCAGATCCCGATCGCGCCCGAATCCTTGAGGATGTATCCGATCTGGTCGGCGGGCAGAGTCGGATAGATCGGAACGTCGGCGAGTCCGGCCGTCAGGCAGGCGAAGTCGGCAATGGCCCACTCAGGCCGGTTTTCGGAGAGAATCGCCACTCTGTCGCCCTTTCGCGCTCCGAGCTTGACGAGGCCGGCGGCGGCGCGGCGCACGCGCGATTCCAGCTCGCGGTGGGAGATCGGTTTATAACTCCCTCCGATTTTAACTTGAAGCGCGTCGGGGCGGTTGAACTTCGAAACCGCTTCGAAAAAGAGCTGATTGAGGGTGCCCGGTGCCGGGCGCTGTCCACCGCTAACCTGCATCACAGATTCACCTCGGCTTTACGGGTTGCGCGGCTTGAACACCACCACGAGACGGACCGGACCTCCCTTCACGATCGCGCCGCGATACTTCGCCGTGGCGCTGAGAATGATCGAATCGCTCGCATTTGCCACGAACGCCGGCGCAGTAGCGTGCAGCCGAATGCGCCTTCCCGCAAGGCCGCCGCCGTCTGTTGTGTCCACGCGCGACTTGCGGCCGATGTCGTCCACCAAATCGGCGATAGCCGCGCTCGACGCGGAGACTATGGAGAAGCTCACCAGGTAGGTGGCGACGGCGGAATCCGCGCCCGTCTTTCCGTGCCGGAGAGAGACGGTCAGAGCTTTCGAGAGGTTGAGCGTACTGTCGAGCAGCGAGTAAAGAATCGTATCCCGCGCTGCGGTCGCGAACATCGAGTCGGGGCGCAGCGTGACGGCAAGCAGCTGCTGCGCCTGAATGTCGCCCACCGTCGCGATAATTCGCACCGGCGTCGCGCGGAGGCTGTCGCCGCGGATCACTCCGGTGACGCTGTCCACAGTCACGCCGCGATTGGCGGCCGAGTAGCGCACGCGAGGAGTGGCGACCACCGCTCCCTCGAAGTTGTAAGCCCTCACGTGGGGAAGCGCGAGTGCGCCGGTCGAATCACGCAGCGAATCGCCGATCACTACCGACGGCGATGCGAGCGTGTCGAACTGAATGGAAAGCACGCTGTTCGCCGAGCCGGTGACGTCGGTGCAGGCGAGGGCAAGGGCCGCTGCGGCAACGCACGCCGCGATGATCTTCTTCACGTCATCCTCTCAGTGAGGATCCTAGACAGACTCACGTACGCCTGCGCCGCCGGGTCGGCGGGCGTTCTGACAACGACCGGCAAGCCGGCGGCGAAAGCGTCCGCAGTGGCGATGGTCCGCTGAATCATGATGTCGAAGACAATGTTGGAGGGCAGATTTTTGCGCACGTAGTCCACTACTCTTGCGCTGGCCGCGCTTTCCGGGTCGTACATCGTCATCAGAATGCCGTCGAGCGACAGTCGCTCGTTCGTGGCCACGATGTCCTGAATCCCGCGAAGAATCTGCGGCGTCGTCTGCAGCGCCAGCGGCTCGCACTGAAGAGGGACGACGACGTGATCGCTGCCGCGGAGAACGGTGCGCGTGATGTTGCCCAGGCCAGGCGGAGTGTCAACGACGACCACCTCGCAGCGCGACTGCGCCATCCGCAGGAGATCGTCGAGAACGTCGGTTTCGCCGATCAGCTGCTGGTACATCGCGTGATCCGACTCATCGGCGACGGAACCGGCGAGAATCACTCGCAGCCAGGGCAGGGCGGTGGGGAGGATGATCTCGCGTAGCTGCCGCTGCCCGTTGAGGTAATCCGCGAATCCGTATGTTACGTGGCCGCGCTGGAGGCCGACGCCGTAGCGAACAGATCCCTGCGGGTCCACGTCAATGAGGAGCGTCTTCAGCCCGCGCCCGGCGAACGCGGCGGCGAGATTCACCGCAGTTGTCGTTTTTCCCACTCCACCCTTCTGGCTGACGATCGCCAACACACGACCCATTTAGTCGAGTGTCTCCGGAAACTCCGCTGGATCCATCTCGTCGTCCGATTGTGCCGGCGTGTGCAGCTCGTCGAGTGTCTTTTTGGCGTGCGCGACCCAACGCTCCGATTCGGGCCCGGTCGGCGCGTCCATCAGGAACGCCTCGAGATGGTACGCGGCGTCGCTGATCTCGCCGCGCTTCAGCAGCAGGTACGCAAGGCCATAGTGCGCGCCGGACAGTTTCGGCTCGATCGAGAGCGCGCGCTTATAGGATCGGATTGCGTCATCCGCCTGTCCAAGCCTGGAGGAGGCGATCGCCATGTTCTCCAGCACTCGCACGTTGTTGGGCTGCTCGCGCAGCGCGAGACGATACGACGTCAGCGCGGCATCGTAGTCGCCCTGCTTTTCCAGCGCGAGCCCCTCGCTCAGATAGTCGAGCTTCCCGCTCCGGCCAGGCTGCGAATTGGATTTTGCGCCGCGGAGTTTGTCCCAGAACGACATACTCCGAATTTACCGAG
>JALYYD010000065.1 GCA_030946775.1 Gemmatimonadota bacterium | reverse complement strand
CCTTTGCGCAGGAGGTAATATCCGCCGGCGAGCGGGGCGATCGAATCGAGCGTCGCGTCGCCGGTGCCGCGCTTTCCATTCACGTACACGCCGCCCTGTTCGAGGAGACGGCGGACGGCGCCCTTCGATGCGGCGAGCTTCAGCGCCACCATCGCGTCGGCGACAGACGGCAACGCACTGACTTCGCTGAACTCGACTTCCTTGCTCAGCGCCGCGAGAACTTCCGCGGAAAGAGATTCCGGGTCCGCCTTTCCGAACAGCACGCTCGATACTTCCGCCGCAACGCGCGCCGCGTCGGGGCCGTGCACGCGCATCGTCACGTCGTTCGCCAGCGCCTGCTGGGCGGCGCGCTTCTCGGGGGATGATTTCGTCGCTTCCTCCAGCGCTTCGATCTCCGACTTCGGCATCAGCGTGAAGAAGCGCAGGAATTTCCCGACGTCGCGGTCGTCCACGTTGATCCAGTACTGATAGAACGTATACGGCGAGGTGAGATTGGCGTCGAGCCACACGCTCCCCGCTTCCGTCTTCCCGAACTTCGTCCCGCTCGCCGTCGTCACCAAAGGCATCGTCAGCGCGTGCGCGCCCGTGCGCTCAACTTTCCGAATCAGCTCGATTCCGGCGACGATGTTTCCCCACTGATCGCTGCCGCCGATCTGGATCGTCGCCCCCTCTCTCTTGTACAGCTCCAGAAAATCGTACGCCTGGAGAAGCATGTACGAGAATTCGGTGAACGAGATCCCGCCCTCGATCCGCGACTGCACCGACTCCTTCGCCAGCATCACGTTCACCGTGAAATGCTTGCCGATGTCACGCAGAAGCTGGATCGCGCTCAGCGGTTTCAGCCACTCCACGTTGTCGCGCATCAGCGCCGCATTCTTTCCGCTGAAATCCAAGAATCGCTCGAGCTGGCTTCTCACCGCCGCCGCGTTCGAGGCCACAACCGCCGGATCCGACAGCTGACGCTCGACGCTCTTGCCGCTCGGATCGCCGATCAGCCCCGTGCCGCCGCCCACCAGCACGATCGGCGTGTGACCCGCCCGCTGGAGATGCACCAGCCCCATCACCGGGATCAGGTTCCCGATGTGAAGGCTCGGCGCCGTCGGATCGAATCCGCAGTACGCCGTGCGCTTCTCCCCCAGGAACGATTCCAGCTCGGGAGTGGTCTGATATACGAGCTCCCGCCAGGCAAGCTCGGCGAGGAGGCCGGTGTTCTGCGTCATTGGCTCAAAATAGGTATCCGGGGGCGAGGTGTCACCTTCGGGGTGTGAACGTTAACTTCCATTTTCGATGCCCTCCGCCTGGCGCTCCTTCAAAAAGCGGCACCCCACGCTCATCCGGGCAGTCCTCCTCGGACTGACGTTTGTCGTCTCCCTTGGAATCGGCCTGCTATACGGTAGCTGGGCGCTCATTTGCCGCGGGAACCAGTGTCCGTCCATCGAAGTCCTCGCCGACTACACTCCGCACCAGACTTCCAAGCTCTACGCGATTGACGGCCGCTTCATCGCCGAGCTCGGCCTCGAGCGCAGGACGCTCGTCAAGCTCGACGAGATTCCGAAGATGGTCCAGGACGCCTTCGTCGTCACCGAGGACAAGCGCTTCTACGACCACGCCGGCATCGACTTCCATCGCGTCGCGTCAGTCATCCTTCGCGCTCCAATGCGCGGATATGCGCAGGGTTTCTCCACGATCACGATGCAGCTGGCGCGAAATGTCTTTCCCGAGCAGATCAGCCGGGAGAAGACGATCGTCCGCAAGCTGAAGGAAGCGAAGGTCGCGCGCGAGATCGAAGCGAAGTTCGACAAGAAAAAAATCCTCGAGCTCTACCTCAACCAGATTGACCTTGGCCACGGTGCCTACGGCGTCGAGACCGCTTCGCAGCGCTACTTCGGGAAGTCCGTTCGCGATCTCAACATCGCCGAGGCGGCGACGCTCGCCGCGCTTCCGAAGGCGCCCGCACGCTACAATCCGCGCCGCTATCCCGAGCGCGCTGTCCAGCGCCGCAACACGATCATCGAGCTGATGCGCGAGAACGGCAACATCAGCGACGCCGACGCCAGCCGCGCCCGCGCATATCCGCTCCAGCTTGCGACAAAGCTCGAAGCCGGAGAGACCGCTCCGTATTTCGTCGAGTGGGTGCGGCAGCAGCTCGACGCGCAATTCGGAAAGCAGCTCTACGAGCAAGGTCTCAAGGTTTATACGACCCTCGATCTCGACATGCAGACAACCGCCGAGCGCGCGCTCGAGCGCCAGGTGAGATCGATCGAAGCGGGGCACTACGGCGCGTACCCGCACCAGACGTACGAGAGCTACATGGCGCACCATCCCGACAACGAAGAGGGCACCGGGACGTCGCCGTATCTCCAGGGGGCGTTCCTCGCTCTCGATCCGCGCAACGGCGCCGTTCGCGCGATGGTCGGCGGCCGCGACTTCTTCGATTCCAAGTTCAACCGCGCCACGCAGGCGCTTCGCCAGCCGGGATCCACATTCAAGCCGATCGTTTACACCGCGGCGATCAAAAGCGGGCGGCCCGCCTCCTACATTCTCAACGACAGTCCGCTCACCGTGCACATGCAGGGCGGTCCGGATTGGACGCCGCAGAACTACGACGGAAGGTTCGAGGGTTTGATACCGATGCGGCGCGCGCTCTACCTCTCGCGCAACGTTCCCGCGATACGCCTCGGAATGGAGCTCGGCGAGCAGACTGTCATCAACGAAGCGCGGAACTTCGGCATCAGCACTCCGATCCCGCCCTATCCTTCGATTCACATCGGCGCTGCTGATGTCTATCCGATGGAGCTCATCGCCGGCTACACCGCCTTCGCGAATCTCGGCGTGCGCGCGACACCCAACGCGATTCTGCGCGTCGAGAACGCGAGGGGCGAGATTCTCTGGCAGCCGACTCCGACCAGAACGCAGGTGATGTCCACCGAGGAAGCGTGGATGATGGTGGACATGATGAAGGATGTCATTCGGCGCGGCAGCGCCGCCGGCAGCGTTTGGGGCGCGGGATTCCACTATCCCGCCGGCGGAAAAACGGGCACGACCAACGACGGCACCAACGTCTGGTTCATCGGCTACACGGCGGATCTCGTCGCCGGTGTTTGGATGGGTCTCGACAAGCCACAGAAAATAAAATCCAACGCGCAGGGCGGCGTGCTCGCCGCGCCGGCTTGGACGAGCTTTATGACCGAAGTGTATCGTCGGAAACCGGCGCCTCCCGACTGGCCCCGACCGGTTACGATCGTCACGCGCGAAGTTGACTCGCGCACCGGTCTGCTCGCCTCTCCGTATTGTCCGGCGAATCAGGCGTACACGGAATTCTTCGTCTCCGGCACGGAACCGACGATGGATTGCGCTACGGGGCCCGGGACGGGAATGCCCGGCATGCCGGGATACGTTCCAATGAGCGACACAACCAGGCCACCTCCGCTCGCGCCCAATCCGGTGCCAGTCACGCAGCGTGTTGCGCCGCTGACGCCGAATCCGGTCCCGATCACGCAGCGCCCTCCACCGCGCGCGACGCCTATCCCGATCAACCCTTCCGACGTGCGCGATTCTCAGGCGGCAGCCGCTCGCCGGCGCCAGCGCCCGACGATCTTTTCGCCGGTGGACACCGGCAAGCCGAAGGATTCGATTCCCGGCGCGCAGCACATCCGCCCGCGTTGATGCGCTACCACGCGCGATGGGTGCTTCCCATCGCGTCCGCTCCGATATCCAATGGCACTGTCGTCGAAGACGAGGGCCGCATCACGTACGTCGGCCCGCGCAGCGATGCTCCTCCGGGGGATGACTACGACCTCGGCGATGCGCTGCTTCTCCCGGGACTGATCAACACTCACACGCATCTCGAGCTCACCGTGATGCGCGGATTCCTGGAAGATCTTTGCTTCAGCGACTGGATCAGCAAGCTTCGCCGCAGCCGCAACGAAGTCTTGTCCAACGAAATGCTCCTCGACTCGGCGCGCCTCGGAATTCTCGAGGGACTCCAGGCGGGAGTGACGACGTACGCCGACACCTGCTCGAGCGGTGTCGTGATGCAGGCAATGAAAGAGCTCGGCGTTCGCGGCGTGATGTTCCAGGAGACTTTCGGCCCCGATCCCGCCGTCGCCGACTCGGCGATGGCTGAGCTGGACCGGCGCGTCTCATCTCTCATTGGCGAGCAGACCGATCTCGTAACGCTCGGCGTTTCACCGCACGCGCCGTACACGGTCTCGGATGATCTCTACGCCGCTGCCTCGCGCTACGCCGTGTCGAAGAACCTGCCGCTGGCGATGCACATCGCCGAGAGCAGGGAAGAGGAGGAGATTGTTGTTGACGGCACCGGAGATTTCGCCGAAGGGTGGAAGAAGCGCGGCATCGATCCGCGGCCGCGCGCGCGTTCGCCGATTGCACTTCTCGAAAAGCTCGGCCTCCTCACCGAGCGCTCGCTTCTCATCCACTGCGTCCGGCTCGACGACGCCGGCATCGCGGCGATAGCATCGCATCGCTGCGCCGTCGCGCACTGCCCGGCGTCGAACGCGAAATTCGGCCACGGCGTCGCGCCGATTCTGCCGCTCCTCGCCGCGGGAGTGCGGGTGGGAATCGGCTCGGATTCAGTCGCCAGCAATAACAGAATGGATCTACTCGACGAGGCGCGGCTCGCCGTGCTGATGCACCGTGCCGTGTCGCAGCGTCACGACGCATTCGGTGCGCGCGACGCGCTGCGCCTGGCGACGATCGGCGGTGCTGCCGCGCTCGGAATCAACGACCGAGTCGGCACTCTCGAAATCGGAAAGGACGCTGATGTCGCGGCATTCCGTCTGGACTCCGCCCGCACCGTTCCTTCGGGGGATCCGGAAGCGGCGGCGCTCTTCGCGCTTTCGGGCAGGTCGGCCGATCTCGTGACGGTGAAGGGACGGCGGCTGGTGGAGAAGGGGATCACTGCCGCGCCGATCGCCCCGCTCCTTCATTCGGTCT
>JALYYD010000180.1 GCA_030946775.1 Gemmatimonadota bacterium | reverse complement strand
ATGTGTAGGACGCGGGTCGAGCGGTGGCATCGAGCCACGCGGCACGATGTCCAG
Source organism: Gemmatimonadota bacterium (assembly GCA_030946775.1). Lineage (GTDB taxonomy): Bacteria > Gemmatimonadota > Gemmatimonadetes > Gemmatimonadales > Gemmatimonadaceae > UBA4720. The sequence goes on along the minus strand of JALYYD010000180.1, from coordinate 8,399 downwards.
CAGTGCAGCAATAGGTTTGGTCGCCTTGGCGCTCGCTATGGGCGCCTCCCAGTATTTTCCCGCCTAGTGTAGCGGGCGAGGAGAGTCCGAATGGCCTGTAAAGCTCGTCCCTGCGAGCACCGGTAAACCCTCGATGCGACACCAGGTCCTAATAAGTCGCTCCAGCTCGACCCACATCTGTCACGGAGGGGCGACATGATACGCCAAATCGCTCGTGCAATGTGTTTGGCGATAACCTTTCTCGCGGCTCGCGTTGCGGCGGCACAGCAGCAGAGTGACACGCGCGTCGGAGTTTCACTCGAAGCCGTGATGCCGGCCCATCAGCTCAGCCAGGTCTTCGATGCGGCGCCCCGAATTGAGCTGTTCGGGCAGAGGAGCTTTAGGGAACGCCATTCACCGCAAAGTTGGGGTTGGGGTATCGGTCGTTCGGTGGTGGAACCACCTACCATCTGCGAGTGACGAGCTTCGAGGGTACGCTCAACTACGCCTTTAGATCGCTGCCACTATCGCCATTTGTGCTTGGAGGGCGGGAATCTATTCCGTGGCTGAACAGGCCTCCGAGCCGGGCGGCGTCAACGGAGTTTTTCACGACAAGGTCAGCCAGCGCAATCAAAGCCTTGGCGAGCTGTTTGGAATCGGCATCGAAGTGCCGGTCGCCTCGCACCGCACTCCGCTCACTTACGAGTACCACAAGATCGACATTCTTCGCGTGCAGAACGGCCCGGTTGCCTTCAAACCTCTCTCGATCGGATCAAAATTCTGATTCCGAACACTTCACTAACAGCTCGGGCGGGAGCATTTGCTTCCGCCCTGTTTTGTCTCCGTGAGACAACAATTCGCCCCGCATCGCAATCAAAAATGATTGAGTAACACCGCCTGTCCGGCTAAATTCCACAGCTATGGCTTTTCCGGACCTGGCCGATCGTATCGTCGAAGCTGAGGGCCGGATCTGGGAGTCCACAAAACGCGGTGGACACGGCCAAAAAGTGACGATCATCGGTGTCACCAAGACGCACGGTCCGGAAGCGGTGCACGCGGCGTGGGAGGCAGGGCTCCGCGACGTCGGCGAGAACAAGGTTCAGGAGGCGCTCGGCAAGATGTCATCGGTGGACGTTCCAGTCCGCTGGCACCTCATCGGGCACCTGCAGCGCAACAAGGTGAAGGCGCTCGAGCATTTCGCGATGTTGCACGCGCTCGACAGCCCTCGTCTTGCTGATGCCGTGAACAAGCTCGGAATCGACAGCGGGCGGGCCGTTGACGCTCTCGTTGAGATGAATCTGTCGGGCGAAGAATCGAAGGGCGGCTACAAGGAATCGGAGCTCCGCGCTGAAGCGGAGCGCCTCACCACTCTGCCCGGGATTCGCGTTCGCGGCGTGATGACGATGGCCAGCTTTACCGCCGACGAAGCGGCGCTGCATCGCACCTTCGCCGCGGCGCGGGACGCGAGGGAAGTTCTTCGCGAGGCCGGTCATCCGGCTGACGAGCTGTCGATGGGAATGTCGAACGACTACGAGATTGCAGTAGAGGAAGGAGCGACGATGGTCCGGTTGGGAACCACTCTCTTCGGAGCGAGGGAGTAATGATCGACGAAGCATTTCATCTGACACCGTTGGATGTCCGCCGTTACGATTTCGGCAGCGCTTTGCGCGGCTACAATCGCGCCCGCGTTGACCAGTTCCGCGATCAGGTCGCCGAGGAGATGGAGCGCCTCACGCGGATCAACCAGGACCTCGACGCAAAGGCGCGCAGCTTTCACGAGCAGCTGCGACACTTCCGCGAGAAGGACAAGGCGATGAACGACGCGCTCGTCTCCGCGCAGCAGCTCAGCGTCGAAGTGAAGGAGCAGGCGGAGAGGGAAGGTCAGCTCATCATCCGGAGCGCCGAGCAGGACGCGGAGAAGCTCCGCGAGCAGGCGCGCGCGGAGATCAGGCGGATGGAAGAGGAGCTCGATTCCCTCGACCGATCGCGCCGCACATATCTCGCGCAGATGAGAACGCTCATTGCGCGGCAGATGTCTGAAGTCGAGGCTTCGGACTCCGCGCCCGTCGGCGGAAGCGGACGAAGCGGCAAACAAGGCAAGCCATCGGAGCCGGCCGAGGAATGAACCCCGCTAACCCCGCCTCGAAGAAGGGCGGGGGAGACGTCGAAAGCGCGATGACCACACCCCGGTTCCGGCTTCTCCCCACCGACCGGTCGCCCGACGAGTTAGAGAGAGAGCTGCTCGATCTGTGGAAGAGTGAAAATCTCTTCCACCAGACACTCGAGCGCCCGTCCCCGAGGGGCGATTTCGTCTTCTTCGAGGGCCCGCCAACGGCGAACGGAAAGCCGGGCATTCATCACGTCTTTTCGCGCACGGTGAAGGATCTCTTCTGCCGCCACCGCGCGATGCAGGGATTCCACGTCACGCGCAAAGCCGGCTGGGACACGCAGGGCCTCGCCGTCGAGATCGAAGTCGAAAAGCAGCTCGGCAAGGAGCTCGGCATCAGCTCGAAGCAGATGATCGAGAACATCGGCGTCGAGAAGTTCAACGAGCTTTGCCGAGAGAGCGTGTGGAAGTACCGCACCGACTGGGAAGAGCTGAGCGAGAGAATCGCCTACTGGCTCGACTACAGCGATCCGTACGTCACCTACAGCAACGATTACATCGAGAGCGTGTGGTGGGCGCTGGCAACGCTGTTCGAGAAAGGGCTGTTGTATCGCGGCCACAAAGTCCTTCCGTACTGCCCCCGCTGCGAGACGACTCTTTCCAGCCACGAAGTCGCGCAGGGTTACCGCGACGTGAAGGATCCTAGCGCGTACGTCGCGCTCGATCTTCTCGATGAAAACGGAAAACCGTTCTCTCCGCGCCGCCGCATTCTCGTGTGGACGACGACGCCGTGGACGCTCGTGTCCAACGTCGCGCTGGCCGTGAATGCCGATCTCGAGTACGTCGAGCTGAAATCGAAGGCGGCGAGTGAGGATGGATCCGCGACGAGTGACAGCTCACGAGTGAATGATCGAAAGAGCGGGACGATAATTCTGGCTGCGGCGCGGGTCGAAGGTGTATTGGGTGCGGACTATGGCGACCGGTGGGAGAAGATCGGTGCGATGAAGGGGAGCGATCTCACGAAGCTCACCTACAAGCGGCCGCTGGATTGGGTTTCCTACGGCGAAGGCAAGCACGAGGTGATCGTCGCCGAAGAGTTCGTGTCGGCGGAAGACGGCAGCGGCGTGGTGCATATGGCGCCCGCGTTCGGCGCCGACGACTACTCCGCTGGGAAGCGGAATGGTCTGGCATTTCTGCAGCCGGTGGATCTCAAGGGAGAATTCATCGCCGGGATTCCGCTGGTGGCGGGTGTGTTCGTGAAGGATGCGGATCAGATCATTCTCGACGAGCTGAAGCGCACCGGCGTACTCTGGAAAACGTCGCTGTTCGAGCACTCGTACCCCCACTGCTGGCGCTGCCACACGCCGCTTCTGTACTACGCGCGCACTTCGTGGTTCGTGCGCACAACGGAGTACAAGGATCAGATGCTCGCGCGCAACGCGCGGATGGATTGGCATCCGGAAGAAATGCGCGAAGGCCGTTTCGGCGAATGGCTGACGAACAACATCGACTGGGCAGTTTCGCGCGACCGCTATTGGGGCACGCCGCTGCCGCTCTGGATCTGCGACAACGACGCGACGCACATCGAGGCGATCGGCAGCTACGAGACGCTGGCGCAGCGCTCCGGCGCACCGCTCGGCGAGAGCTTCGATCCGCACAAGCCGTTCATCGATCGCATCAAGGTGAAGTGCTCGAAATGCGCGGGGACGATGACGCGCACGCCTGAAGTCATCGACGCGTGGTTCGACTCCGGCTCGATGCCGTTCGCGCAGTGGCACTTTCCATTCGAGAACTCCGACAAGATGGCGCACCACTATCCGGCGGATTTCATCGCCGAGGGCGTGGATCAGACGCGCGGATGGTTCTACTCACTCCTGGCGATCGCGACGGGGCTCGGAGAGGCGCTGCCGAACAACAAGCTGAACGGCGACGAGGGACTAGGGACTAGGGAACGGAAGGATGTCGGTGCGCGGACGATGAGTGAACGGGACTCTAGCTCCGGTTCGCTTCGGAAAGTGAATACTGCTCCTTACCGCTCCGTGGTCGTGAACGACTTGGTGCTCGATCCCGAAGGGCAGAAGATGTCGAAGCACGTCGGCAACACGGTTGACCCCACGAAAGTTCTGCCGCGCCACGGCGCGGACGCCGTTCGGCTCTCTCTCATCTCATCGAGCCAGCTGTGGATGCCGCGCCGGTTCGACGAAGCGGGGATTCGTGACACCGCCGGCAGATTTTTGCTGACGCTCAAGAACGTGTACACCGGCATTTTCGCCGAATACGCGAATTTCGGATGGTCGCCCAGCGCGAAGGATCCGAAAGTCGCGGACAGGTCGCTCCTGGACCGGTGGATATTGACGCGCCTCTCGGCGGTCGAGTCGGAAGCTGATCGCCTGCTCGTCGAGTACGACGCCACGTCGGCTGTAAAGCTGGTGATGACTTTTTTCGACGAAGACGTCTCCAAATGGTACGTGCGTCTCAGCCGCCACCGCTTCTACGAGGTGGACGGTGCGGACAACCTGGCGGCGTTTGCCACCCTTCACGAAGTGCTGGCGGTCACCTGCCGCCTGCTGGCGCCATTCGCGCCCTTCATCACCGACTGGATCCATCGGGAGCTCGTCGGGACATCGGTTCACCTGGCCGATTACAGCCGGGCGGAGCCAGGCGACCGGGACGAGGCGCTGGAGCACGCGATGGACGACATCCGCACGCTGGCGACCTTGGGGCGGGCCGCGCGGGAGGAGGCCGGCGTAAAGGTGCGGCAGCCGATTGCGAGGGTGATCTGCGTGGTTCCGGCGATGTCCGAAGCGGGCCAGTCCGGCCGCGTCGCCGATCTCGAGCTTCTGAAGCCGCTCCTGGCCGCCGAGCTGAACGTTAAGAGGGTGGATTTTGCCTCCAGCGCCGACGATTTGGTGACGCTCGAGGCGAAAGCCAATTTCCGGGCGCTGGGCAAGCGATTTGGGAAGAGTACCCCGCTGGCCGCAAGGGCTGTCGAGGCACTAAAAAATGACTCACTGAGGGGCTTTGAAACGGGCTCGCCCATTTACCTTTCTGTGGACGGAGAAAACCATCAGCTGCTGCCCGAAGAGGTCACCCTCGTTCGGAAGGCATCGGGCGATTTCGTCGTCGAGGAAGGTGCCGGATATTTCGCGGCCATCGATCCTGCGCTGACGGAAGACCTGAAGCGGGAAGGACTTGCCCGCGAGATCGTGAGCAGGATACAGAAATTGCGTAAGGACTCGGGGTTTGCCGTGAGCGACAGAATCAAGCTCGGCGTGTACGGCGACGAGGATGTGCAGGCCGCGGCAAAGCAGCACGGGCAGTGGATCGCAGATGAGGTGCTCGCCCTTCAATTCGCGACGGGCGGGATAGACGACGAAAAAAACGCGACTCAAGCGCTCGACCTGGAAGGGCGGGCAGTGAGAGTCGCCATCGAGAGGGTAGGCTGAAAATGGCAACTGCTACTGGCGCGAAGAAGCCGAAGGCGATGAGCAAGAAGATGCTCGATCACTTCGAGAAGCGGCTGATGGACGAGCGCAAGCGCGCCGTGAAGGAGCTCGGGCAGTATGGCGAGACCTTTGGTTCGACTCCGCAGGGCGCCGATGGCGACCTGAGAGCCTACTCGTTCCATATGGCCGATCAGGGCACGGACGCGATGGAGCGCGAGAAGGCATTCCTCTTCGCCAGCCAGGAAGGACGTTTCCTCTGGCACCTCGACGAGGCGCTTCGCCGCCTCTACCGCGCGCCGGAAAGTTTCGGCAAGTGCCACAACTGCGAAAGGGAAATCGCGTTCGAGCGCCTCGACGCGCTGCCGCACGCACGCTACTGCATCGAATGCAAACAACGCGAAGAAGATGGAAAGAAGCAGTCGTAACACGGGGCTGTTCTGGAGCGTGATCGGCACGGTCGTAGTGGTGGACCTGTTCACGAAGATCGCCGCCGCCAACTCACTTATCCCGCAGCACATCCCGCACGAAGTGTTCGGGAACAGTGTGCGGCTGACGCTCGTACATAATCCGGGCGCCGCGTTCGGCCTGCACCTCGGCGACTACTCACGCTGGATCTTCATGGCGCTCACCGCCGGCGCGCTCTACATACTCGGCCGGCTCTATCAGGCGACGAAGGCGAACGAGACGCTCCGCACTCTCGCGATCGCGCTCGTCTGCGGCGGCGCGGTGGGGAATCTTCTCGACCGCATTCGCTCAGCCGCCGGAGTTGTGGATTTCATCGACGTCGGTATCGGCGATCTTCGCTGGCCAACCTTCAACGTGGCCGATATGGCAGTGAGCGTCGGTGCTTTTCTTCTCGCCTGGGTTCTCTGGGGCGAAGAGCGAACCGCGGCCTCGGCTCCCGCGGTGGCAGCGGCTCCGGAAACTTCCGCGGAAGTGTGATACGTCCACTTCAATGGATGAATTTCTAGTCGAGGCGGACAGCAATGTCCGCCTCGATTTGCTTGTCGCCGAGCGCGCCGGGATTTCCCGGACGCATTCGGCGACGCTGATCGCGAATGGCAATGTGTTCGTGAGCGGGCGTCACGAGAAAGCGAGCTATAAGCCGATCGCCGGCGAAACGATATCGTTCGAGATTCCGCCATCCCCCAAGCGCGAGCTGCTCGGCGAGAACATCCCGCTCAAGATCGTCTTCGAAGACGACGCGCTGCTGGTGGTGGACAAGCCGGCGGGGATGGTCGTCCATCCGGCGCCGGGAAACTGGACCGGCACGCTGGTGAATGCGCTCGTCGGCAGGTCGGCGGAGCTTCCGCGCGACGATGACGACAGGGCCGGAATCGTTCACCGCCTCGACAAGGAAACGTCCGGCCTGCTCATCGTCGCCAAGACTGAGAAGTCGCACCGCCTCCTCAGCTCCGCGATTGCCGCCAGGAGGGTCACCCGCAAATATGCCGTTATGACCTGGGGGCACCTGCGGAGCGACGAGATGACGATAGACAAGCCCGTCGCGCGCGACCCGCGAGACCGAAAGCGGATGGCAATCGTCAGTACCGGGAGGCAGGCGAAGACGGATTTGACCCGTCTCGCGCGCTTCGATTCAGGAGATCTTTTGCGAGCCCAGCTGCATACCGGACGCACACACCAGATTCGCGTGCATCTCGCCTCGATCGGGCACCCGGTCGTCGGCGACGATACGTATGGAGGTGGTGGCGGCCGCAAGGTGGCGGGACTTCCTCCGAAACGGCACTTTCTTCACGCTGCGTGGCTGCAGTTCAATCACCCGTTCACCGGAGACCCGATGGATCTTCGCTCACCTCTTCCGCCCGAGCTCGAATCGTCGCTCCGCGCGATGGCGGGCGAATTCGCAATCGGCTCCGATGCGCTGACCGAATTCGGATTCTATGCTTGAGCTGGAGCAGAGCGCGGCGCCCGCGGACGGGACGGAAGCGTCTGCCGCGCCGGAGCGGCGGCTGCTGCTGTTCGAGATCGCCGGGAAAATTTTCGCGTGCGACATGAGCGCAGTCCGCGAGATAATTCCGTTCCAGCTGGTGACACGCCTTCCCGGCGCGCCATCCACGGTGTGCGGAATCATCAATCTGCGCGGTAACATCGTGACCGTGCTCGATCTAGGCGCGCGAGTGGGGAAGACTCCGTGCGATCGAGCGAAGGGATCGATACTTCTCGTTCCCTACCGCGATCGCCTGATCGGAATTGGAGTGGATGAAGTGCGCGATCTCCAGTCGGTTCGCGCCGACGAGCTCCAGCGCGCGGGAGACCTCAGCGCTTTCGATTCGGGCATCATTCTCGGCCTCGCCGAGGTCGAAGGCGACCTCGCCGTAATCCTGGACATCAACGCTATTGTTCGTGACGTTCTCGGAAAGAGCGCCGCAGCGCTCGGGGGAGGGGAATCGTGAGCGGCACAGTACTGGTTTGCGACGACGCGCTTTTCATGCGCACGATGGTCAAGGACATTCTTACTCAGGCGGGATTCTCCGTCGTCGGCGAAGCGGAGAATGGACAGCAGGCGGTGGAACAATACGGCCGGCTCAAGCCCGATCTGGTGACGATGGACATCATCATGCCGGAGATGGGCGGAATCGAAGCAGTGAAAAAAATAATGGAAACCGATCCGGACGCGCGCATCCTTATGTGCAGCGCGATGGGCCAGCAGGCGCTCGTACTCGAGGCAATTCAGGCAGGGGCGAAGGATTTCGTCGTCAAGCCGTTCCAGCCCAGCCGCGTTCTCGAGGCGGTGCAGCGGGTGCTCGGCTGAGTGGATACCTCCGGCTACGCGAAGCTCTTTCTCACCGAGAGCCGTGAGCATCTCGTTGAGATCAACAACGCCCTCCTCGCGCTCGAGCGCGACG
>JALYYD010000173.1 GCA_030946775.1 Gemmatimonadota bacterium | reverse complement strand
GGCATTACCTTGTAGCTGCGCGCGCCCACCTGTTCGGCGAGAAAGTCGCAGTGCTTCACCATCGAATAGCCCTGCGGAACCTTGAGCGTAGTCCACAGCCGGTACTCCGAGCCCGGTGTGTCGCCGTCGGTCGAGCGGATGACGACGTGCCCGGAGAAGGGATCGTCCTTCGCCATATACGTAAATGCGAAGTCGAGACAATCCTTCGGCACCTTCCACGCGACCAGCGCGCCGGGGGCGAGATTAGTCGCCATCAGCGTTTGACGGATGCGGCGGATGACTCGCGCAGAAAGCATCGCCTTCAGGCGCTCCATCACCACGCCCTCCGGAACGCCGGACAGCGACGCGATCTCGGCGAACGGCTCCCGCACGAACCCGTCAATCCGGTCCTCGGAAACGGCGAGGATCTGTGCGTTGACCGGGTCGGTGATCTCGGTGGGAACTACTTCCAACGAATCCGCGCTCATCTGCCGCCTACTTTCGTAACCGCGACCGGCGGCTGAAGAGGCTCATCCCGTAAAGCAGATAGATGACGAGCGCGATGGCGTACGCGGCGTGGTAGTACCCGGCGTTGTCAGGCATCGGCTGCGGCCTCGGCGAGATCGCGTTCCACGGCGAGACTATATCGCGCACGTAGGAAGGCGGCGTAAAGAAGAGTGAACGACAGGAACGACATCAGCAGTGTCGTCAGCATCTCGCCGGGAAGCGAAGGCGCGCTCGGCTTCATCACGATCGGCATCGGGTGCAGCGTGCGGAACAGATACACGCTGAGATGAATGAACGGGATGAGAAACGCGCCCAGTATTCCCAGCACGGCGGAATAGCGCGCCCGCATCGAGCGGTCCTCGATCGCGCCGCGCAGAACGATATACCCGACGTAGATGAACCAGAGGAAGAGCGTCAGCGTGAGGCGCGCGTCCCAGGTCCAGTAGGTTCCCCAGATCGGCTTTCCCCAAAGCGGGCCGGTAATGAGCACGACGGTCGTGAACACGACGCCGACTTCGGCGGAGCTTTCGGCGAAACGGTCCAGCCGCTCATCGCGAAGCCAGAGGTAGAGCGCGCTTGCGATCGCAACCAGTCCGAACGCGAGAAATGCCACCCACGCCGCGGGTGCGTGGATGTAGAAGATTTTCTGCGCCGGCCCCTGCACCACCTCGAATGGCGTGAAGAAGATGGCGCGAATCAAAGTGCCGGTCACCGCCAGAACGGCGGTAACTGAAAGAAGCGATGGTTTCATACTCCCTAAAGCTAGAACCTCTCGCGCTTTTCTGTATGCGCGTCCACTTCGGCGCGGGTCATCCAGACCGGCCGGAGCTGTTTCCTTGAGAGGAACGGCAGCTGGTCGTCCCGGTGCGGCGACCCATTTCGAGATGCGTTTCCGTACCCGACGAGCGACATCGCGTGAATCGGGGAGGAAAACTCGACCGCGGCGACAAACGAGTCCCCGCCGGTCGCGCGGTAGCGGTTGTTGGCTGTCGCCGCATAACCGATGACGCGAAAAATACCCAGCAGCGCGTCTCCCCCGTTGCCGGGAAGATCGAGAGAATCGCGGCGGAAGCGGTACACGTCTCCCCAGGGGACATCCAGTGCCTGGTATTTTTTCTCGAGCGTCGCCGCTGCTGCGTCGAGCGCCGCCACTGCGAGCGGCGCGTCCGCGAGACCGAATGGAGTGTCCAGTGGTCTCTGATCCGACCACGCCGTGGCCCAACGACTCTTCGAGCCCATCCTCCGGCCGTATTCGCTCCACCATTCGTTGAAGAGAACTGCGCCGCGGCTGCCGTTGTCCGCGGACCTGTCCCATCCGTGCAGTACTGACGCGGCGCGTTTTGCCTCGTCGGTTCCGCTCGTTCCCACAGCGGCGAGAAGCTCGTCGAGAACTCTGTCGGCGAGCTCCATCCGCGTCGAGTGCTTGTATCTCAGCAGCTCCTCGTAGCTGATGCTCGAATCTTCGCGCAGCATCCGCACCGAGCGCTGCGGACGGAGCAGCATCGTCTTCGAGGCGAGGTACGATGGATAATCCTGCGGATGCACTACAACCGGGAACGTCGCCCACCAGGGCGGATCGTTGGCGTTCTGCACCCAGCCGGACGGAGGATCGATGGTCTTCGGCATGTCGGCGTAGGTATGCAGTGAATTCCAGAGCGTCGCCGAGCTGTCGCCCCGAATGATCCCGGCCCAGTAAGCGCGGTCGCCGCGCGGCCGCACCGGCGTGTTTCCGCCGTAAAACTCCATTATGTGGCCGTCGCGATCGGCGTAGGTGATGTTCTGCCCCGAAATCTGATTCGGAGTGATCGCGCGCTGGAACTCGGCGAAGTTTTTCGCCGCGCCCATATCCCACCACTGTTGATACCCGTACGGAAT
>JALYYD010000170.1 GCA_030946775.1 Gemmatimonadota bacterium | reverse complement strand
GGCATTACTTGGCTCCCGCCTTGCCGGCCTTGCCCGCCTTGCGACGAACAACTTCACCGGCGTATCTGATTCCCTTGCCCTTGTACGGCTCGGGTGGACGCAGGCTTCTCAGCTCCGCCGCCACCTGACCGACGATTTCCTTGTTCGCGCCTTCGACGATGATCTGCGTGGGCTGCGGCGCGCTCAGCTTGATTCCCTTCGGCGCCTTGTACTCGACCGGGTGCGAGAACCCGAGCGCGAGCTGCAGTCCGTAAGGACGCGTCTCCGCCTTGTAGCCGACACCGGTGATGTCGAGCTGCTTCGAGAAGCCCTTGGTGACGCCTTCCACCATGTTGGCGACGAGCGTGCGGCTGAGCCCGTGGAGCGCCTTGTGGTTGGAGTCGTCCGAGGGACGCGACACCGTCACCTCGTCGTTCTCCATCGCGATCTTCATTTCCGGATTGATCTTCCGATCGAGCTCGCCCTTCGGGCCCTTCACCTTGATGTGGTTTCCATCGATGGTGACGGTGACGCCCTTGGGAACGGCGATCGGGTGCTTTCCGATACGTGACATTTTCTACTTACCAGATAAGAGCGAGAATTTCGCCGCCGGTGCGCGTCTGGCGCGCCTGGCGGTCGGACATCACGCCGCGCGACGTGCTCAGGATCGCCATGCCGAGTCCGTTGCGGACGCGGGGGATCTCGGAGACGCCGACGTACTTGCGGAGCCCGGGAGTGGAGACGCGCTGCAGCTCGCGAATCACCGGCTGGCCGCCCTGCGCGTACTTGAGGATTACGCGGAGAAGCGTACGGCCGTTCTCACTTTCGAGTGTCTTGTAGTCCTGAATGAAGTGGTTCTCCTTCAGGATCTTTGCGATTTCCACCTTCAGCTTCGAGACCGGCATGTCGACGCGGCGGTGCTTCGCCCCGCAGGCATTCCGGATTCTTGTCAGCATATCGGCGATCGGATCAGTCATGCTCATCGAATCTTGTTCCTCGTCCTACCGTATCCCGTGAGGGACGCGTAGAAGTGAATGGTTACCAGCTCGCCTTGCGCACGCCCGGGATGTATCCCGAGAGCGCCAAGTCGCGGAAGCAAATGCGGCAGACGCCGAACTTGCGAAGGAACGCGCGCGATCTTCCGCAGCGTCCGCAGCGATTATGCTTTCTGACGCCGAATTTCGGCTTCCGCTTGCTCTTCTCTACCATGGCCTTTCTCGCCATCGTTATGCCCCTGCCTTGGTGATGATCGGCTTGTCGTCGCCCTTGAACGGCATGCCCAGCTCGCGCAGCAGCGCGAACGCGTGGTCATCGCGGTTCGTCGTCGTGACGAACGTGATGTCCATTCCGTGGATCTGCTCGACCATGTCGTAGTTGATCTCCGGGAAGATCATCTGCTCCTTGATGCCGAGCGTGTAGTTGCCGCGGCCGTCGAAGGCGCGGGTGTTGATGCCGCGGAAATCGCGGATGCGCGGGATCGCGACGGTGATGAACCGGTCGAGAAACTCCCACATCCGCGCCGCGCGCAGCGTCACTGCGGCGCCGATCTCCTGGCCTTCGCGAAGGCCGAAGTTGGCGATGGATTTCTTCGCCTTCTTCCGCGCCGGGCGCTGGCCGGTGATGATGCCGAGCTCGTTGACGACGGTGTCGAGCACCTTCGGATTCTTGATTGCTTCGCCGACGCCGCAGTTGATCACGATCTTTTCGAGCGTCGGGATCTGATGCGGGTTGGTGAATCCGAACTGCTTCTTGAGGTGCTCCCTCACAGTCGCGTCGTAATATTTCTTCAGACGGGGGGGAGGAACGGGAAGGTCGCGGCCTGTGTGCTCGGCCTGGACCTGCTCCTTAACCTCTTTCTTCTTCCCCTGCTTCTTTTCCTTGGTCGCCATTTATTTCTCCAGTGCTCAGCGCACGCGCGGAATTGCCTGGCCGTGCTTCACGCTGATGCGCTCCTTCGTTCCGTCGGTATCGATCTTCGCCTTCGTCCGCGTCGGCTTGCCCGACTTCGGGTCGAGCAGCATCAGGTTCGATGCGTGCACCGGCGCCGGCG
>JALYYD010000062.1 GCA_030946775.1 Gemmatimonadota bacterium | reverse complement strand
AGTGAATTGACGGCAGCGAAAAGCACCGGACGCTTGGGAACTCCGCCGCCCGAGCTGTTGATCGAAATGAGTCTTCCGGTTCGTCCGCCCATCACACCTCCGTTGCGCATTCGCTGGCGAAAAACGTAACCGGAATCCCGCCATTCTGCGTTCTGAACCTGGAGGCGAGGTTCGCCGATTGCCGGGCGAGCTTGTCATCGGCGGTGAGCACGCCGAGCGACCAGTGGTTCTTCTCCGCTCTCGCGCCGAGCATACCATAGAGGTTGCGGAGATCCGCTCCGCCCGAAACCCGCATTCCGTATGGCGGATTCGTTATCACCGCCGCGCCGGTTTGCGGGGCGGCGGCGAGAGCGTCAAGCGACTCGGCGAGCGGGCGCATTCGAAACTCGATGTTCTCCGCGACACCGGCGCGCTCCGCGTTTCTCGTCGCGACTTCGACCGCGCCCGCGTCCCGGTCGCCGCCGAAAATCGGCGCGCCGGCATCAGTCAGCTCTTCATCGATGGCCTTTGCGCGCAGCGACTGCCACAGCTCATCGTCAAAGCTCCGCCATTTTTCGAATGCAAATTTGCGCGAGATTCCCGGCGCGATTCTGCCCGCCATCATCGCCGCTTCAATGGGTATTGTTCCCGAACCGCACATCGGGTCCAGCAGCGCGATGCCGCGATCCCAGTCGGACGAGAGAAGCATCGCCGCGGCGAGAGTTTCGCGCAGCGAGGCCTTGGTGGATTCGGGTCTGTATCCGCGGCGGTGCAGCAGGTCGCCGGAGCTGTCGGCGCTGATCGTAACGTCGTCGTGCAGGAGTCGCACAATGAATAGCTGGCTCGTCGGCGAATCGCCGCCGTCATCGTCCTTGGCCGCAACGGCAAAATCCAGATTTGCGCAGTGCTTCGCGGCGGCATTCATCAGGCGCTCCGCTACGGCGTCCGAGTGATAAAGGCGGGATTTCTTGCAGGTGACACGAAACTTCACCTCGCCGGCCGCGGGCAGCCAACGCTCCCATTCGATCTTCGTCGCGCGTCGCTCGAGCTCGGCGAAGCTCGACGCGTGAAAGGCGGCGATCCGCACCACGATTCTCGTCGCGGTGCGAAGATGAAGGTTGGCCGAATACAAATCGCTTTGTGAAGCGCGAAACGAAACGCCTCCGTGCTCAATTACCGCCGGACCAATTCCGAGTGAAGCGAGCTCTTGAGCGGTTATTTCCCCGATGCCGGGCGCGGAAACCGCAAACGCGTCAACTATTTGTGCAGCTTGCATTAAGCAGCTTAAGACCCGTCCAACACATTAGCAAAGGCAGCCGTAAACAAAGGTATTGCAACGCGATGGGGCAGTTACTATCGTGCGCTTCGAATCAAAACCAATGGCGATAAATACTACCGGCACTTCTTCCTCAAAATCCGATAGCTCCGAATCGGACCCGTTCGCGACCACTGCGAGAGCGATGCTGGAAACGGCAATCGCCCTGCACGCAGCGAACAGTCCGCTCAGCTGCGAGGAAATCAAGAGCGCGGTCGCCAAGGTGTGCGCGGACGGAAAAGCTCGCGGAATCCAGGCGGAGCGCCTCATCGTCGAGCTCAAGCACGCCTGGTATGCGGTTCCCGAGTCGGCTGGCCACGAAAAGGCCGAAGTGGTTTCCCGCCTCGTGACGATGTGCGTGCAGGAATACTACCGAGCCAAACCGGCGTAATAGCCGCCGCGCTATCCGTTCCCTCGCGGGAATAGTTTGTGCCTTAATACTGGCGTGGCGCAGAAACTCACAAAGGGAGCGGCCAAGACTCTCCTCACAGAGCGCTTCGGTCATTCATCCTTCCGTCCCGGGCAATGGGAGCCGATACGAGCGATCCTCGACGGACGCGACGCACTCGTCGTGATGCCGACGGGAAGCGGAAAATCGCTCATCTATCAATTGCCGGCGCTGATGTTCCCGGGACTGACTGTCGTGGTCAGTCCTCTCATCGCCTTGATGAAGGACCAGCACGACAAGCTGATGGAGCAGGGCGTTGACTCGGTCGCCATGCATTCTCACCTCAGCGCCGGGGAGTCGCGAGAGGCCCACCGGCAAATCGCGGAGGGAGAGGGAGAGATTCTCTATCTGACTCCGGAGCGATTCAAGGATCGCGAGTTTTTTTCGCATCTGATGACGAGAAAGATTTCGCTCTTCGTCGTCGATGAGGCTCACTGCGTCAGTCAATGGGGCCACGACTTCCGCCCCGACTATCTCTCGCTCGGCGGAATCGCCAAGCGCCTCGGCGGGCCGCCGGTGCTCGCTCTCACCGCGACCGCGACGGAGCAGGTTCGCGGCGACATCATTCGCCAGCTGGCGATGAGCGATCCGCACATAACGATCACAGGGTTCGCGCGGCCGAATCTCCGCTTCGAGGTAATGCGCACCGTCAATGATGGGATCAAGGATTCCTCGCTTAAGCAGTCGCTGCGGCAAATGGACGGATCGGGCGTGATCTACGTCGCGACGATCAAGGAAGCGGAGCGGCTGCACGAAATGCTGAAGGATGATTTCTCCATTGGCCTTTACCACGGCAAGCGCCCGAGCGCCGAGCGGAAGGATGTGCAGGAGAGATTCATGTCCGGCGAGCTGAAGGCGATCGTCGCCACCAATGCGTTCGGACTCGGCATCGACAAGCAGAATTTGCGATTCGTGCTGCACTACCATTTCCCGGGGTCGATCGAATCGTACTATCAGGAGGCGGGGCGGGCGGGGCGCGACGGAGATCCGGCTCTGTGCCGTGTTCTATATAGAGTCGAAGACAAGCGCATCCAGTCGTACTTCCTCGGCGGAAAGTATCCGGAGGTGCAGGAGGCCGCTCACGTAGCGCTGGCGCTGGAGAAGTACCCGCTGAAGACTCCGGTGGACATCGATGACATTGTCGAGATCACCGGCGTGGCGACGCGAAAGGCAAAGATCGTCTTCGCACTCCTGAAGCGGCACGGTCTCGTGCGCGAGCATCGCGGTGGTAAGTGGGAGCGTCTTTCCGACAACCTCACCGGTGTGGACCTCAGCGCCGACCTCACGGATTACGAAGAACGACGCGAGATGGATCAGTTCAAGCTGCGGACGATGATCCAGTTCTGCCAAACAACGGGGTGCCGGACGCGCTTCATCCTCGAGCACTTCGGCGAAGCGGTGGCTCCCGATTGGCGCTGCGGGAACTGCGATGCTTGCGACGCGATGCAGCAGGCGACAGCATAGAGTCTGCGCTCCTCGCCACAAAATCGCGATCTTAAGGAAATGCAACCTTCACTGACGAGCATATCGAGCTGGTACGGCAATTCGCCCGCGGCGCTCACCCTCGCCTTGGGAGTCTGGCTTGCCGTCATACTCGTATTGATTCTCGCCCAGCGCGTTCTCATTGGCTCGCTGGAAAAGCGCGCCAGCAAGACGGCCACGGAAATCGACAACTTCCTCGTCGCGATGCTGCGCAAGACCCGCTTTGCGTTCATCGTTTTCGTGGCAATGTCACTCGCCGCGGCGACGCTCTCGCTCCCGCCCCGACTTCGCTCCGCTGTTGCCATCATCGGCAAGGTGGCGCTGCTGCTGCAGATCGCAATCTGGGGCGGCGAGCTCATCGTTGTCATCTTCCGGCGCTACTTCGGCCGCAGCCGCGACACGGGCAGCTCGACAACAGTGGAGGCGCTCAGCTATGTCGCGCGACTGATCCTCTGGGTTCTCATCATCCTCGTTGGACTCGAGTCGTTCGGGATTCACGTTACGGCGCTGGTCGCCGGTCTCGGGATCGGCGGCATCGCCGTCGCCCTCGCGGTACAGAACATTCTCGGCGACGTATTCGCCGCGCTGTCCATTCTGTTCGACAAGCCGTTCGTCGTCGGCGATCTCATCGAAGTCGGCCCGTACTCCGGAATGGTGCTGCACGTTGGAATCAAGTCAACACGAATGCGCAGCGTGACCGGCGAGCAGATCATCCTTGCCAACGGAGAATTGCTGAAGAGCGGCGTCCGAAACTTCGAGCGGCTTGGCCAGCGCCGCGCGGTACTAATCACACGGATCGCTCCCGCGACGGACGCGGGGAAAGCGAAGCTCGTGCCTGAGCTGATTCGGGGTGTGATCGAAGGACAGCACGATGTGAAGGTCTTCCGTTCCCATTTCAAAACGATCACGGACAACTCGTTCGAGTACGAGACAGTGTATTACCTGCCGGCTACGAGCTACGAAAGATTTCTCGACACTCAGCAGGCGATCAACCTCGCCCTGCTCGAGGCTTTTAAAAAGGCGGGGATCAATCTGCTCGCGCAGAAAGCCCTTCCGCCCGCCCTTCGTGCGCCGGAAGCCGGAGCGGGCGTCGCGCGCGAGCCGAACAACTAGGCGACAGTCCGTTCGAGCAGCTAGCTTCTCCGTAGCCCCATAACGGAGAATAATGATGGCCGAGCGCGAACAGAGTTACACGAGTCACAGGCGGTGGCTGCCGGTTTGGCATTTTTTCGTGGCGCCGGTGCTCACCATCAACGTCCTCGTCGCGACGTGGCGTGTGTTTCAATATCCCGTGCTCGGCAGCGCCTGGCATCTCGTTGTCGCCATGGCTCTGCTGGTCGGCATCCTCTGGTCCAGGCAGATGCCGGTAACCACGCAGGATCGCGTCATCAGACTCGAAGAGAGGACGCGAATGGCGCGAGTGCTCCCCGCGGAGATGCGTGGAAATGAGGAAGGCCTCACACGCGGCCAGTATGTCGCGCTGAGATTCGCGCCCGACGACGAGCTGCCCGAGCTTGTCCGCCGCGTTCACTCCGGCGAGCTCAAGTCATCCGACGACATCAAGCG
>JALYYD010000155.1 GCA_030946775.1 Gemmatimonadota bacterium | reverse complement strand
GGTCGCGGGGGTTCCGCTCGGCATCTGGGAGATCGGAGTCGCGCTGGGATATCTCGGAATTTGGGGTTTCTGCTATCTCTCTTTCATGGATGCGTTCCCGCGATTCAGGGTCACCCTGATGACGTCGCCATTCCGCGACGAAGTGCAGATCCCGGTTAACGCGAAGACAATGGAGCCGCTGCCGGCGCACGAGTAAAGGCGACCGCTGGGCCAGAGATTATGAAGGTTGGCGTCGCCAGAGAGCATCCACGAGGCACCTGGATCGTCAGTATTGGGGAATCTCCACCAGATCAAAAAGGCGGGTGTGAGAAAGCGCTAGGGAGATTCCCTCCGCTTTCGCAAGGGTTGAGGCGGCATCAGTGCGGCCGGATGCATGAAGCACCCGGTGCGTGTTAATCGGGCGCCATGGGTGCAACTTAGCTAGCTTGGTCGCAGTGATTGTGTGCGCGGGATTTTCCCACCAGCCCGCGTCTTCGCTGCCGGCGTTTCATTAGGGCAGCACTTGGCGCTTCTGGCGACGCCATCGAATACGCACGGAGCCAGAGTGATCGTAATCGATCGTCCGATTCGGAACCGCGGAACGATGAAGGCAGTTTCCGCGTCGGAAGAGTGAGCATTCCACAGCCCGTGAAACGCGTGATCGCTCCTTGGCTCAACGCCGCGATTCGGCGACTCCGCCGTCTCGCACCGCTTACAACGAGGAATGGTGGCTGGCGAAATGGGCAAGGCGCCCCGCTAGCTGGCGAGCCCCCGCCGGATGCGCTGATCCCGGAAGAAAAATTTGCGGCGATCACGGAGGTGGCGCTCTTCCGTGCGCTTACGGAACAGTCTCTCGAGTTCGTCTCCATTCTCGATGCAGACGGGCGATTCACATATGTCAGTCCTTCCGTAAAACGCATCCTCGGGTACGCTGCGAGCGATCTCATCGGGACAAAGCCGGTCGAACTTGTGCATCCGGATGACCGGTCGGTGATGCTCGCTACCTACTTCACGCTCGTCGACGGACCTCCGGGAACCGCTTCCGAAATGATGGTCAGACTTCGGCACCGGAACGGTTCCTGGCATTACTTCGAGGGTGGCGGCCAGAATCTGCTCCACGTACCAGCGGTGCGCGGAATCACAAGCAACGCCAGGGACGTCACAGAGCGAGTCGAAGCCGAACGGGCGCACCACGCCAGCGACGCTCTGTTCCGCCAATTCGTGGAGATGGCTCACGGTGGTGTGATCGCAACGGACGACGACGGCTTCATCACATACGCGAACGCGCATTTGGGTGCGCTTCTAGGCTACACTCAACAGGAGCTGCTCGGGAAAAGGGTATTTGACCTGATGTCGCCGGTTGAAGCGGAGGTTGCGCAAAGGCGCTTCGCGCTCCGGAGGTTGGGCGAGTCGGATCAGGTCGAGTCGGAGCTGATTGCCCGGGATGGGCACCGGGTCGCCGTGCTCCTCGCGGTTAGTCCCATCTTTGGTGAGAACGAGGCATTTGCGGGCGCCCTTGCATTCGTGACCGACATCACCGACCGGAAACGATCGGAAACGAAAATGGCTGACGCCCTTCGCGATGCCGATCTGGACCGACGCCGATTGGAGGCAACGCTTGACGCATTGCCGGTGGGCGTCTGGCTCGCGGATGCGAGTGGCGCGCTCACGCACACGAATCCCGCTGCGGAACGAATCTGGGGGGGCGCGGCACCTCTCGTCTCCGCCAAAGAAGACTATGGGAGTTACCTCGCGTGGTGGCCCGACACGGGACTGCCGATCGCACCCGACGAATGGGCTCTCGCGCGAACTCTCAAGACCGGCGAAACGGTCACCAACGAGCTCGTCGAGGTCCGACGATTCGACGATAGCCGAGGTTTCTTGCTCAACTCGACCGGTGCAATCCGTGACGTCGACGGCCAGCTGATCGGCGGTGTAGTTGTGAACGTCGACATCAGCGAGCACCAAGCCGCGCTGAGCGAGAAGGAAACGCTCGCAATATCGCTCGGCAATGAACAGTCTCGATTGACAGCGATCTTTCAAGACTCTCCAGCTTTTCTCGCCGTGCTACGCGGCCCGGATCTGGTCTATGAACGGGTCAATCCCGCGTATCTGACGCTCATCGGTCGTCGGGATGTGCTGGGGAGGCGGATTCGGGAAGCTGTCCCGGAGCTGGAAGCTCAGGGTTTCCTCAATCTCATCGAAAAAGTCATATCAACCGGTGAGTCATTTTTTGGGCGGCGGATGCCGGTTCGATTGTGCCGGGTGGCATCGGAGCCGCTCGAGACACGTTACGTCGACATCGCATATCACCGGTTGGTCGTGGGCGGTGGCGAGCCATCGGTGGCCGTGCACGGAGTGGACGTCACTGAAGAAGTACTGGCGAATAAAGCACTACTGCTCAGCGACGAGCGCTTGCGGGGACAATTCGCAAAGCTGCCGGTACCAACATACCTGTGGGAGGCGATCGGGTCCGACTTCAAGCTGCTCGACTGTAACGAGGCGGCCGCCAGCATCGATCCGGAATTTGCTAGGACGGCCCGGGGGCTCACGCGCAGCGTCCTTTTCGGGGGTGTGGATGACCTGGGCCTCGACTTTCGAAGGTGCCTGCGCGACGACGTCGTCATTCACACTACTGCCGAGTTCGATTGTCCGGCGCCGCTCGGGCGCCGCTTTTTCGACCTTACCATCGGTCCCCAGCAACCAGATCGAGTGATCGTCCACGCCGTCGATTCCACCGCTCACAACGAGCTCGAAGCGCAGCTACGACAATCCCAGAAGATGGAAGCCGTGGGACGCCTGGCAGGGGGTGTCGCCCACGACTTCAACAATCTGTTGACCGTCATCGGAGGGCACACCGGATTCCTGCTGGGAGCGCTGGACCCGGCTGATCCTCGCCACGCCGATGCGGAGGCCATCCAGAAGGCAACGGTCCGTGCTGCAGGCCTTACCAGCCAACTCCTGGCCTTCAGCCGCAAACAAATCATGAAGCCGACCCAGGTCAGCCTCAATGCGATTGTCGATGACACGCGCATGCTGCTTGCGCGGCTGCTCGGCGAGGACATCCAGATCGCTACAACGCTCGCTGGTGATCTGGGAACCGTATTTGCCGACGCGGCGCAGATTGGTCAGGTGCTGCTGAATCTCGCCGTCAACGCGCGTGATGCCATGCCGTCGGGCGGCCAACTTGTCATCGCCACACGGAACGCGACTCTTAGCCAGGACCAGAGAGGTTCGCGCGCGATGATTCCAGCCGGGAGATACGCGCTTCTCGAGGTGCGCGACACGGGGGAAGGAATGAGCGCGGAGATCCAGAGCCGCTTGTTCGAGCCGTTCTTCACAACCAAGCCCGTGGGAAAGGGGACAGGACTCGGCCTGGCGACCGTCTATGGCATCGTGAAACAGTCCGCCGGGTTCATCGCGCACCAGAGTGCTCCGGCCGAAGGAACCACTTTTCAGATTTACCTGCCGTTGGTTTTCGGCGAGATGGATGCTGCGATCCGGGAGCTTCTCCAGAAGCCTGCGGACAATGGAACGGAAACGGTTCTCCTCATCGAGGACGAGTCCGCGGTGAGAGCGATTGCGAAGCGTCTGCTGACGAGTCACGGGTACATTGTGCTCGAAGCGGCCGACGGGGCAGAAGCGCTTGGGATTTCCGCCTCATTCCGATCAAAGATCGATCTCGTCATCTCTGACGCAGTGATGCCGGGGATGGGGGGCGCTCAAGTCGTGAGACTGCTAGAAGAGCAACGCCCGGGCATCAAGTCGCTGTTCATGTCTGGCTACACAGACGACGAAGTAGTTCGAGGCGGGATCGTTTCGTCGGCAGTTCATTTTGTGCAGAAGCCGTTCACGGAGGCGGACTTTACCCGTGCGGTTCGGGGAACGCTGGACGCCTGAACAGTGCCCCAGCGAGAACAGCGGCGGAACTTCTTTATTTTATAGTAGCAGCGCTCATTTTTTGGCACGCGCACGGCCGTTCGCTCAGTCGTCGCCGGCGGCGAGCGAGATTGTAAATCCCATCCCGCGGCGTCCTTCGATCTGCGGAGCGGCCCCGGCCTCCCGAAGCTTTTTCCGCACGCGCGAAATACTTACGTCGATGACATTGGTGCCCGGATCGAAATTCGTGTCCCATATAGACTCGAGGAGCTCGGTCCTGGTGACGACTACGTCAACCCGCAACAGAAGATGCTCGAGGAGTGCGAATTCCTTCGCGGTGAGGCGTAGCTCCGCGCCGTTCACGAGCAGCTGCCTCGTTAGTCGGTTTAACACGACGTTGCCGAGGGAGATCGTCTCCGTTCGCTGCGCGCCTCCGCGTCTGATCAGCGCCCGCACGCGCGCCCCGAATTCGTCGACTTTGATCGGCTTCGTCAGGTAGTCGTCTGCGCCCGCGTCAAGCGCGCGGACGGTCGTATCGGAATCCGCCGCGCCCGTCAGGATCATGATTGGAGTGGATCGTTTCTCCCGCCTGAGCTCCTGGACTATTCCGATCCCGGGGCGGTCGGGCAACCCGAGATCCAGAATGATCACGTCATAGCTTTCGGAGAAGGCGAGTGTTTTTCCCTCCTCGCCGGTGGCTGCCACGTCCACCACGAACCCCTCCTCCTCAAGGACACGGCGGGTGATCTTGGCCACTGCGACGTCATCTTCGATAACAAGCGCCTTCAAGGCGAATGGGCGGACGAGAGGCTGACCAAGGTTCGTTGCTCCTAACTGGGGTCCGCCAAGGCGGGCGGTTACTAACAAGAATGTAATTTTTCCGACGAACTCCTGTAATGGGCGGCTGCTAGTCTGATGCAAGCTCGACACGCCCCTAACAGGAGTTGTTCGATGAAAACAGCAGCCGCAGCATTCAGTATAGCCGTTACGGTGCTTTTCGCTTCAACGGTGGCATCGGCGCAGACGGCGACCCAGACGGTGACCTATGCCGTAAGCGCGATCAATCAGATCGCCATTACAGGTACTCCGTCCCTCTCGATTACCACAGCTACCGCGGGTAGCGCTCCGACACAGGTCACCGACGCTACGGCGTCCTGGGCCGTGACTACGAATCAGACGAATGCCAAGATCTCGGCCAGTATTCCGACGGGAATGCCGACTGGTCTCACGCTTTCGGTCAGTCTTGCAGCTCCTTCTGGCGCGACGAGCGCCGGCTCAACGACGCTGGGAACGACGGCGGTCGATCTTGTTACGACCATAACGAAGCTTGCGCAGACCGGACTCACCGCCACCTACCATCTCGATGCCACGGCTGCCGCCGGTGTTGTAAGCTCCGCCACCAAGGTCGTGACGTACACGATCTCCGGCGGAACCTGACTGATCTAGGCGTTAGAGGGAATCAGGAATGAGAACCGAGTTGGTGGCGCTGGCGCTCCTCATCCCGAGCGCTGCGCGGCTTCCGGCGCAGACGCTGAGCGTTTCGGGTTCGCCTGGCCCGATGACGGTATCAGTGGCGACGGCGGGCTCCCAGCCATTGGCGGTGAGCGACGCAACGACAACGTATTCAGCCAGCGCTCTCACGTCGTTGCTCGCGAAAAAAATCACCGGCCAGGTCAACACCAACCTTCCGCCGGGTGTGACGCTCACGATTTCACTGGTGGCACCGTCCGGTGCATCAAGCTCGAACGCGGTGACACTGGACACGACCCCCCGGGATCTGGTTGTGAACATTACGAATGCAGTGCCGCAGTCGAAGGCAGTGACTTACACGCTCAGCGCCACTGTAGCGGCGGGTACCATCTCCAGCACCAGCCGAACGGTCACGCTCACGCTCGTCAGCTATCCATAGTGTCTTACCAGAGGATCAATCGGATGCACTCCTGCCGCTCGCATTCATTCAGGCTGCTGACCGTTCTCGGGTTAGCCGTTATTGCCAGCTCTTGGTTCGCGCCGGGTGCCAGGGCCCAGATTGCGGTTCTCGGCAACACGGTCGAAGAGAGGGCGGCCACTCCGGGTGAGACGTACATCGGAACGATCGTCGTGAAGAATCTCACGGCGGTAGCGCAGGCGGTCCGCATATATCAAACCGATTACAGTTTTTTTTCGGACGGAACGTCCCACTTCGATGCGCCGGGCTCGCTCAAACGGTCGAATGCTTCCTGGATCACCCCGGCAACTGGATCGATCGCACTGCCTCCTTCGGGAGCGATAACGGTGGCCTATACCGTAAGAGTTCCAATGAGCGACACGCTGCACGGCACTTACTGGAGCACGATTATGGTGGAGGGCGCCGAGAATTCACCTCCTGTCACCGCTGCAAAGAAAGTCGGCCTCGGCTCGATCATGCGCTATGCAGTTCAGGTAGCGACGCATCTCGACACTGGAGAGATCGGAAAGATCGCGTTTGACAAGCAACGTGTAGTCGCCGACTCGACGGGGACGGAGTTTCTCGAGCTGGAAGTTCTGAATACGGGAGAGAAAGGGTATCGCCCGCTGATGTGGATGGAGCTCTATGACTCGATGGGTTCTCTGCGGACAAAGGTCCAGCAGCAGCGCGGCCTGCTCTATCCCGCAACATCGGTGATCCAGAAGTTCGCGCTCGGGAAGCTCGCTGCAGGCAGCTATAAGGCGGTGGTCTTTGCGGATACCGGTGACGACGCTGTATTTGCCGCCGAATTCAAGCTCAAGTTCTGACTAGAGCCGATCCGATGACTTACCGCCGGTACCGCCGAATTTTGATCGCCGCCGCTGCAATGGCGGCGCTGCCGGCGTCCTTGGCGGGCGGCCAAGGGCTGAGCGTGGCCGCCCGGTCGTTAGCGGGAATGCACGCCGACCCAGGCAGCACCGTCTCACTAGTTTATTCGGTGGCCAATTCCTCGCTGGATGCACTTTCGGTAATTCCCGCGATTGGGCTTCCCATCGGCTGGACGGCGGTGATGGGAACCTCTCGTTTCAGCGTTGGAGGCGGCGAATCGGAAATCTGGGTTGTGGGTGTCGTGGTTCCGGTGCAGGCCGACGCTGGCGATTACTCGATCAAGGTGAGCGCGCGAGCGGCTGGGACGGGCGCGGTCCTGTTGGCGTCGTCGGTGACCGTGACTGTGGCCCGTAAGCGCGGCGTGTCGCTGCTCACCGTGGACCGCCCCATCTACGCGATCGGCGGCGCCCGCTACGGTATCAGCTACCAGCTCCGCAATCTTGGTAATGGCGCTGCGAAAGTGCGCGTTGCGGCCGTCAGCTCGCAGCACAGCACCATCACAATGGAAGCGTCGTCGCTCGATCTGGCTCCCAACGAACGGCGAACCGTCAAAGTTCAGGTTTCGACGCTGGGCACTAACCGGGAAGCGACGGAAGACCTCGTCGAGCTTCGCGCAACCGACGTCGCGGACGAAAATGTTTTTGCTACTGCTTCAGCGACCGTGACCATCGTTCAGCGGCCGGGTACCTCCGACCCGTTGACGACAGTCCCGGCGACGCTTCTCTTGCGGGCGTCGCAAGGACGCGGAGGAGTCGCGCCATTCGAGTTCGCGGGCGGAGGACGCATCACCGAGAATCGATCGGAAGAGATCGAATTCACCTTCCGTGGCGCGCCCGGCGTCAATTCGCCTCTCGGAGAACGGAGAGAGAGCAGGGTCGAGCTCAGGGGCACGAATTTCCGCGCCAGGATGGGTGACAACTATTTCATTCTCTCGCCGCTAACGGGCGGCGGCCAGCTAGGATATGGCGCCGGCCTCGAGCTTTTCAACGGGCCGATTTCGGGGGGTGGCTATACGGAGAGGTTCCGGGCGATCCCCGGCGGCGAGGCCGAGCGCGGGGCATTCATCCGGTTTTCTTTGCGCAGCCCGGTGGGCCGCTCGCAGGTCAGCATCAACGCGGTGGATCGCACCGGTAGTGCGTCGGCAGGGCGTGTTTTCTCTTCAGCGATTTCGCTGGCGCCCAGAGACGCGATGCTGATCGATGGCGAATACGCCGCGAGCAGCAGCGCTGCGGGTACAGGCCGAGCACTTTCTCTGAGAGTGAGCGGTGGCAGTACCGTTCATTACGATCTTGCTCACGTCGGCGGCGATGCAAGATTCGCGGGGCCGACGCGCGGCGCCGCCAATGACTACGGCGCCCTGTCCGCGCGGATCTCCAGTGTCCTCCAACTCAATCTCAGCGCCAATCGGAGCGGCTTCGTTGCGAGGAGTGATTCGGGGGCAGCCGTGGCGGCATTCAGGTCGGCGACGATTGGAGCTAGGCTCGCCGACAGGCTGTCTGTAGAGGTCACTTCAATGACTCCGGGAGCGGGCACCAGGCAGCTATCGGCTGCCCAGCGATTCCTGAAAGCCCGTTACGACCGGTCATTTGGCCTTGGCGGCCTTTGGGCAGGAGTGGAGACTGGTCGCCGCACCCCGTCGACGGCGGGCGGATTCTATCACGACCTCACTTTTGGGGCCAACATAAACGCCAATCGTGCTTCGCTCTCGATTTTTGGTGATGTCTACGACGGTGGCGCCATCGCGCACGGCCCCGACGCATCTACCTCCTTTGGAGGTAACGCGCGGGTTCGCCTTCCCGGATCGAACTCGCTCTCGCTTTTGGGTTACACGTCACGGTACACGGGACTTGGCGCAGTTCGCTACTCGCAGGTGGATACGCGCCTCACGCACGATTTCGGGAGTGGGGGCAACCTCAGTCTCCGCGCCCGCATCGCGGCTCCAGTTTCAGTCGACGCTCCGGGCCAAAAACTGGTTTACCTGGAGCTCGCTCTTCCGCTCCATCTTCCGGTGGGACGTTCCCGCCCGCCGGGCAGAGTCAGCGGGCTCGTTGTCGACGCTTCGGGCAAGGGGGTTGGTGGCGCGCTGATTCGCGTCGGGCCGCTGGCCGGCGTCACCGACGCAGACGGCAGGGTAACCGTGGCCGGACTCCTTCCCGGGGAATACCGCGTCTCACTATCGAGCGACGCTTCGATCGCGAACGCCGTGCTAAGCGGCGACGCGATAGTCCGAATCGACAGCAGCCGGAGGGCGGCTGCGAACTTCACACTGGCAGTCACTCCCGCCTCTAGGATTCTCGGAAGGGTAAGGCGGTTCGCCAGCGCAAGAACATCGCTTGTCGGGGAGCCCGATTCGCTGGTGGATGCGGGACCGGTAGAAGGTGTGACTCTCGCGCTGGTGGGAGCTCGTGATACCCTCCACCGCACCACCGGACAGGACGGAAAATTCAGCTTCGACGAGATTCCGCGCGGCAGCTGGACCATCGTCGTCGAGGGCGATGCGCCATCTTCTTTCAGTTACGAGCGTCGGCGGGTGAACCTCGTCGCTGAGTCCGGGCAGAATTCGGAGATCGACTTTCGGCTGGTCCCGCGTCAGAAGCGAGTTCAGATAATTGCCGGCAATTCGACTGCCGCTGTTCCCGGTGTCATCGGCCAATCGGAACGCAAATGACTTTGCACGACGGGAATATGCCTGACGCAGCGCGCGATCGATCGGATCCGAAATCCGAAGCGGCCCGGTTGACCTACGTCGAGCTCAACGAGGCCCTTGTGCAGCATAGCAGCGAGCTCGTCTCCGTGCTCGACGCCGGTGGCCATATGCGTTACGTGAGCCCCTCGATCACCCGGCTGTTGGGGTACGACCAGCGAGAGTTGAATGGCGCGCGGCCGGTTGATTTCGCTCATCCCGACGATGCCCAGTACTTGATGGAAACCTTCCGTGAGCTTCAAGGCACTCCCGGCCGGACAAGGGCGATGTGCGTTCGCCTTCGCCACAAGAACGGGAATTGGCACTGGATGGAAGGTGTCGGCGAAAACATGCTCGCAGATCCTGTCATGCATGGAATCGTCATCAGCGCTCACGACGTCACTGAGCGGGTGAAGCTGGGCGAGGAAATAAAAGCTCGCGAGCGTTACTTTCGCGCTCTCCTGGAGAGCTCGAGCGACCTGGTGATATTACTCGACGCGGAGGCGAGGATCACCTATCTCAGCCCATCGGTGCGGAGGATCCTCGGATTTGATTCGCTGCCCAAGTCGGATCGTCGCGTGTTCCGTTATCTGCATCCGGACGACGAAAAAGCTGCCCGCGATGCGTTTCATCTTTCAGCCGGCCAGCCGGGCGAGGGAGTGCCGGCGTCGTTCCGTTGCCGGCATCGGGATGGGAGTTGGCACTCGCTGTCGGTGATACTAACCAACATGCTGCGCCACGAGGACGTCCGAGGGGTCATCGTCAATGCCCGCGACACGACCACCGAGGAGGAGCTTACCGAGCGCCTTCGCGAACGACACAAGTTGGAGGCGATCGGCCGGCTCGCTGGCGGCATCGCCCACGACTTCAACAACATCCTCACCGTAACTTCCTTCTATTCCGATTCCATTCTGAAAGCGCTCCCCCCGGATGCTGGATTGCGTTTGGAGGTAGAGGAGATCAAGAAAGCCTCCGAGCGTGCGACGGAGCTGACGAGGCAGCTTCTCGCTTTCGGACGACGGCAGGTGATGAAACCGGAAACGATTGCACTCGCGGCGATCGTACGGGCGAACCTTCCTCTCGCCTCCAAGATGCTTCGTGAGGATATCACCGTGATCGAGGAGCTGTCCACGGAGACGGGAGAAGTCGAAGTGGATGCGAAGCAGTTTGGAGAGGTGGTGGTCAGCCTGATTGGAAACGCGGCAGCCTCCACGCGGGCCGGCGGTGTCATAACTATCGCGACCGAAAACCGCGAGGTTTCCCCGTCGATGGCGGCCAAGCATCACGGCCTAAAGACCGGCTCGTACGTGGCGCTCGAAGTGACGGATTCCGGCGGTGCGATCGAGCCCAGCTCGCTCGCACGACTCTTCGAGCCGTTCTACAGAGCGAAGAACCGCGACCGGGGAAACGGTCTGGCACTTTCCGCCATTTACGGCGCGGTGAAGCAGTCCGGCGGATACATCATTGTTACTTCGCCACGTACCGGGGGGGCAACGTTCACCGTCCTCCTCCCACGGAGGAGCTCAATGCAGAAAGAGATCGGCATCGCGATCGACGCAGGCGTCGCTCCCGCCCCGACGAGAAGGGTGCTCGTCGCCGAGGACGAGGACGCCGTGCGTGAGGTCATTCGGGTGATTCTGGAGAGGGAGGGGCACACAGCGGTGCTGACATCGAACGGCGAGGAGGCACTCGCCGCGCTGCTCGGCGACAAGGGAATGTTCGACGTGGTCGTCACTGACACCATCATGCCGGCCATGGGCGGGCAGACGCTTGTGGAGCACGCACGAAAATTTCGCCCCGATCTTCCGGTGGTCTTTATCTCCGGCTACAGCGATGACGCCGTGGCCAGCGGGGGTGACCTGGCCGAGCGCTCGGAATTTGTAAGAAAACCGTTTTCCCCCGCCGAGCTAATCCAGGCGATCCACAGCGCGATCCGAAAGTTTTCCAATAACGACGCGACTCCCGTGGGGTCCGACATTTCCGGCGACGCGGACGATCCGGCCAGCAGACAGACACTTTTTGCGGAGTAGATAAAATGAAACCCGTATTCTCCGTGGCCGATTCTCTCGAGTTCCTCGGACCGACTGAGGGCCCGTCCCGGCCTCGTCGGCTCCTGATCATCGACGACGACGACATGCTGCGCGCGGCGACGGCTTTACTGCTCAGACGTTCGGGTTACGAAGTGGTGGAGGCATCGCACGGCGCCGAAGCGCTGCGCCTTGCCGAGGAAGAT
>JALYYD010000153.1 GCA_030946775.1 Gemmatimonadota bacterium | reverse complement strand
CTGCACGTGCCGGTGAAGGCGAGGGGGAAAAAGGCGAGGAGGACGTTCTTTTCCCCCCTGAAGGAGGAAAGCGTAATCCTCTCGCCGGAAGTTGACTTGGCGGTGAAGTCGGGAGCGGCGTCGCCGGGTTGCGGAAAGCTCCCACTCTGGATGTTCGTCATTCGAAATACTAAAGGTGGAGAGCGCCCGCGGTCAGCTAGGCGGGCCCCGCGAGCGACTTTTGGACTGCCTCGCTCAGCTCCTGGACGGTAAAAGGCTTGCGCAGGAAACTCGAACCGGGCTCGACTCCCGAGCGGGCGACGTCCTCATCGCCATAGCCCGACATGTAGAGCACCCTCATCCCGGGGCGCGATGGGCGTAGCTTTTCCAGGATCTCAGGGCCGCGTAAACCCGGCATGTACATATCGGTGACGAGGAGGTCGATCTTCCCATCGTATTCACCTGCGGCGCGCAGCGCCGCCGCCCCGTGCTCCGCCTCGAGCACCTTGTGGCCGTGCCTGGTGAGGATCTTCGTGACGATCGCCCGCACCGACTCCTCATCGTCAACTAGCAGGATCGTTCGTGCTTCAAACGGTGCGGCTTGGTCAGCCGAAAGATCAGCCATCGAGTCTCCTCCAATTGCGAGTATGCGCTGCGGTGTCTTAAGGCCCTCCAGCCGGCGGATGATCGCGGCGATTCGTCTCGCCGCGATTTCGATGCCTGCCAACAGCTCGTCGGCGTCGTCGTGACCGCCCTCCTTCAGCATTTCGAGGTTCAACATCAATGCCGCGAGAGGATTGTTCAGCTCGTGGCGGAGCCTCGCAATATCGGGGACGCCTTCCCCAGCCGATGGCGCCGGCGTACTCGACCGTGGCTGGGCCAAGTCATTCTCGATGCTGTGATCCGACACATCAGCCATTCTCTTTCGCTTTCCTTGTCCCGGACACTTGCGGTGGATGACACTAATACAAAGCCAGAACGCGGGTTGAGTAAATGCCTCATCCTTATCGAAAAACTGCGCGTTTTGTTTCCGGCCGATGGCGCGGGAAGCTGTTCACTACCTGGCATCTCGGGAACCCGCGCCACTACGCGGAATGAATGCTGGCATTGGCGGGAGAAGCGGCGAAATGGTCCCCCGGATGTTTGCAGCGTGGCCGGGACGCGTATCTTTAAGTTGTTTTTTAATGCGGGAACCCCGAGCGTATGTAAACTCTTGGGGTTATTCTGCCCCGCCCGAACCCGGTGATTGTAGCGATACGCGCTGCATCCACTGACATTTTCCACCGTAGAGCGTCTAATTAAACGATGAGGAAGATGCGCGAAGCCAATTTGATCCACCCGCCTTTCGTCGGCCGGGCAGGGTGTGCGTTGCTTCTGGCGCTGTCCCTCGCGGCCTGCGGCGCCGCCGACGCTACCGATCCGAATAATGCATTTGTCGCCGGAGTGGTGAAGGCGGGCGCCACCAGCTCTCTCTCTGTTACCGTGAACGGTCGCGCCCGCGAGTACCTGCTTCACGACGTGGAGACGCACTCCGCCGCAGTGACTCCGCTCCCGCTGGTGATACTCCTCCACGGCAGCGGACTGGCCGCGGCAGAGATGCGGGGCGCCAGTTCGATGGATTCGATTGCCAACGTAAGAAACTTTCTCGTTGCTTATCCACAAGGCGTCGGAAGCCCGTCCGATTGGAACGCCGGCACCTGCTGCGGCGACGCGATGAGTACCAACGTAGACGACATCGCGTTCATCAAGGCGGTAATCACCGATGTGTCGGCGAGATTGTCTGTGGACAAGAAGCGCATCTATGTCGGCGGTTTTTCCGACGGCGCGCGAATGGCTTACCGGGCCGGGTGCGAGATGTCGGGACAGCTCGCCGCAATCGCAGTCGTCTCCGGAAGCCTCGTCACTGCAGGCTGTGCGCCCAGCAGACTCGTACCCCTGATCGCATTTCACGGGAATGCGGATCCGTCAGTTTCTTACACTGAAGGAACCGCCACGCCTTTGCCCCGGGCGGCCCCCGCAAGCGCGGCTTCCTTACCACCTGCGGTCAAGTTCTGGATGGCCACCGCCTCCTGCAAAAACACCACGAGCATACTCACCGCAGCGACGACCGTCCGCTACGTGGCCACTGGATGCGGCGCCGACGTCACGTTCTACGCGACGTTCGGCGGGGTTCACGCGTGGCCGATAGTCGGGCCGGATTACCTTTTCGACGCGTCACCGCTCATCGTCGACTTCTTTCAGGCGCACAAGCTGCCCTGAGTGGCGGGAAAATGGAGCGTACAGGGATCGAACCTGCGACCTCCTGGTTGCAAACCAGGCGCTCTCCCAGCTGAGCTAACGCCCCGCACGAACAAATATAAAACGACCCGGGCCGCTCGCGGCCTGCTACGCCGAAACTTCGCTCGACAGTTCTCCGAGCGCGTCAACCTTTGCCATCTCTTCCTTGAGACACTCGGGGCAGATGCTGTGGGTGAGCTCCACATCAGTGTTGGCGATGAGGTACTGATCAACCTGCTGCCAGTAGTCAGTTTCATTCCTAACCAGCCGGCAATGGCTGCAAATCGGAAGCAGTCCCTGAAGGCGCTTCACGTGTGCGGTCTCGGCATCCACCACTGCCGCAGTGCGCCAGATGAGAAATCCGAATGCAACCATAGTCATTACTGCGACGATGGCCGCCTGGGTTGCGGCGCTCAGCGCTCCGGTCGAGCTGGAGACAGTTCGCACCAATCCAATGGTGAATGGCACCAGGAACGCGAAGGGGATCAATCGCCGGCGAAGGGTGCCGCCCGGTTGTGCTGAAAGTGCCCGGGACACCCAGCCGCGGCCCGGATCAAGCAGCAGCGCCGACGCAGCAAGGAAGACGGTGCAGATCGCCGTTGGGATTGCAATCTGAACCCCCTGCCCCAAGCCGGCGGTCGGGATTGCCCCGTAGACGTAGGTCAGGAGGGCCGTCAACGCCAACGAACCGGCCAGCAGCAGACTGATCTGCGAAATCGCGCCGGGCCCGCTGTGGTCGTGATTTCGCAGCGAAATACCTATGCCCAGCAGCAAGATCACGATCGCCGTGACGTACGCCATTCTGCCGGGGAAATCCGTCAGAAGCGCGTCGCTGCCAACGCTGAAAAAAAGCTCATCGATGTGCATCTGGGCGTGGAATACGTATTCCCCCAAAGTCAGGACGCCGATCAGTATTGCGGAGGCGGGGAAAATCACGGACAGTCGGCGCGGGACAGAGGTCTGGCGAACGTGCCGCAACAGGATCGCGAGTGCGCACAGCAGGAGCGAGATCGCAGTGTTCGGCTTCACTGTGACCGTTCCCGCCATCAGATTTTCAGCGGGAACAATCCCGAACGTCCAGCCGGTCAGCACAATGACGGCCGCGCCGGTGACAAAAAGCGCGAGCACCATCGAGATCTGCGCTGCCCGCTCGGCGAGGAGCACGCCAGAAGCCGGACCGATGGGGGATGGCTGCCGCATCGGGGTAATGTATGGTGGTCTGCCCCTACCGCGCGAAAGCTGCCGGCGCGGCTAACCTACTCGTGCGCCGGCAGCGGCTCCATTGTCTTCGCGTTTACAGGGATCTGCACTTCGTCGCGGAACGCCGACGTCATCAGGGTGACCCTGAATCGCGGGAACGCATCCATGAAAGAGAGATAGCAGAAACCCCAAATTCCGAGATATCCCAGCGCGACTCCGATCTCCCAGATGCCGAGCGGAACCCCCGCGACC
>JALYYD010000119.1 GCA_030946775.1 Gemmatimonadota bacterium | reverse complement strand
CTCAAGTCCGAAATCCCAACGCCTTGGCGATCGCCAACTGCTTTTTGTCCAGGGTGAGAAAGGTGAAGTCACTGGGGCGGTCGGCCGCATAAAGAGCGGATGCGAGGTGCCAGCAATCGGCACCACGAACAAAGCCGGCCGCGAGGACTGTTTCAATCTCACGACGCAACGCGCGCACGGGAACGACCCAGCCGACACGTTCCAGAATGACCGAATCCAACGCGACTCGTTCGCTTTTCAGAGTCGCAAGCAATTCGGCTTCGAGCAAATTGGCCGAATATATGTCCGTGAACTCTTCCAGCCTCCGTTTCAACGCCGCGTAGCCACGCTCTTTCAAGGCGATGGCAATGATCCACGAGGTGTCTACGTAGGCGGCGGACTCAGTCACGATCCTTGAGGAATCGTTTTAGCGCGCCGGGTCGGTGAGCAATGGGTTCGATCTTCGCGGTGCGTGACCGGGCTGGAATAATTGCCCCCCGCCTGGTCAGCTCATCGATCCGCGCTTGGAATCCGGATTTGGGTTTGACGATGGGCCGCATCTCCACGACCGGCTCGCCGCGCAGCGTGACGGTGACGTGCCGGCCCTCGCGCACCTTACGCACGATTTCCGAAAGCTTCGTCTTGGCTTCGTAAAGCGAGTAGGTATCGCGCATGTCGGAGCTTAGGCGAATTGGTCAAACTGGTCAAGTGGAGAACGATGGCATTCTGGTCCGTGAAGTGGCATAATCATTTAGGCTGCGGCGCGTTTGTGATATAACGGACCGGGTGGAGCCTCTGAGTTATCGCCTCTCTTCCATTCACAAACGAGGATTTAGATGCTCGCTCTCCTTTTCGCGCTCCAGATCGGCGCGCTGCCCGTTCAGGCTTCAGCTCATCCGCCCCACCACCCGGCGGCGGTTACCGCTCCCGGCAAAGTCCGCCATTACTACATCGCCGCCGATGAGGTGATCTGGAATTACGCGCCGGACGGCAGGAACATCATCACCGGCCGTGACTTCGATCCGTTTCAGCAGCTGTTCACCACCAGCGGGGTGCACCGGATCGGCAGCAAGTCGAAGAAAGCGCTTTATCGCGAGTACACCGACGCGAGCTTCCAGACTCTGAAGCCGCGCGCCGCCGAAGACGAGTATCTCGGATTGCTCGGCCCTGTCATCCGCGCCGAAGTCGGCGATTCGATCAAGGTGACGTTCAAGAACAACGCGACGCACCCGTACAGCATGCATCCACACGGCGTCTTCTACGAGAAGTCATCCGAGGGCGCCGGCTACCAGGACAACACCGGCGTCGTGCAGGAGGGAAACGCCGTTCAGCCGGGGAAGACATTCACCTACTCCTGGTTCGCCGGCGATCGCGCCGGTCCGGGCCCGATGGACGGCAGCTCGGTGTTGTGGATGTACCACTCGCACGTCAACGAGAGTGCCGACGTCAACTCCGGCCTGATCGGGCCGCTGATTGTGACGGCGCGGGGAATGGCGCGGGCGGACGGCTCGCCGAAGGATGTGGACCGCGAGCTGGTGGTGGCGTTCGCCGAGCTGGATGAGAATCTCAGCAACTACATCGACGACAACATCAAGACGTACGCGGGTGATCCGGGGGGAGTGAAGAAGGCACTCGGCCCGACGTTCATCGATCCGTTCGGAGGGCTGAATCTTCGCGAGTCCATCAACGGCTTTTTATTTGGGAATGGCCCGGTGCCGACGATGAGGGAAGGGCAGCGTGTGCGGTGGTACCTGATGTCCACCACCAACTTCGAGCTGCACGCGCCGCACTGGCACGGCAACATCGTCACCGCGCAGCACATGAAGACCGATGTCATCACGCTGGGAACGATGGGGATGGTGGTGGCGGACATGGTTCCCGACGATCCCGGGACGTGGCTTTTTCACTGCCATATCGAGCCGCATTTGACGCAGGGAATGCAGACGCGGTACACGGTGCTGCCGAGGGAGGGGGCGAAGTAGGATAACTGCGGACTTAGAACTGCAACCTTCGAGCTGACAGCGACACAAGCTGTTGGCTGCTAGCTCGAGACGAACTCTTCCGGGCTGATGGCGGTTTCCGGAAAGCTGGCGCGGAGCTTTCGGTCGTTTGTCACGAGCGGTACGCGAAGGTCCTTAGCGACCGCGACGAATTCGCAGTCGTAGGCGGAGCGCCCGCTCTCGTGAGCAAGGCTCAGGATGATTCGGCTGTCACCCAGATGTTCCCGCCCGAGCACAAATTTCTCCGCGTCCCGGAAGTATCCCATTGCATCGGCCAACAGCATTCGGGAGTGGCGTATGTAAGTCGCGAGGAGATTCCTGAACTCGCTTCGCCAGAGGATGGGAGCGGCCCACTCCGGGTCCGCCGTGAGAACCCGCCGAGCTAGAGGGGTTTCAGCGCTCTCAATCAGTAAGTACGCAAGGACGTTCGTATCTACGACAAGCATTGTTGCCTATTTGCGCCCGCGGTTGATTGCTGCATTCAGGAATTTCTCAGTCAGGAAAGGAAGCTTCACGGAATTTCGCCGCTCATCCGCCATTGCCAGCAGCGCCTTCGCATCAGGAGGCACCCTAGTGACGATTTCCGTGAGACAGCAAATAATTTCGCTGTTGAGGCTGCGTCGATTGTTTTTCGCGCGTGCTTTGAGACCGCGGTAGAGAGAATCGGGCATCCCCTTGATCGTGAGGACAGGCATAGTCTGGGCAGTAGGTTGCAAAACGGTACCGTTATGGAACCTAGCGCTGTTTGCCCGCACCCGTCAACCTCCCAAAAGGACTCCGGAGCGCATCGCTCTCCGGGACTCCGGGATCAGCAGTATCACTCGCAGATGTTCGGTATATCGCGCCGCACATTGTCAGGGAAATCTTCCGAATAGCCCGCAGCCCACGGCCGGCTCGGCCCACCGCCGCCCGCCGGTTGTCTTCAGTTCGGTGATACGATGCGGCGGCGGGACTCCGTGCTCAGCGGGGTTTCTTAGAATCTCGCGCGCGGCTTGCGCTCACCCTTGGCGCTCCCTTGGCGTACTTTCGCGCTTTTCGTTCGGAGACACGAGCGGCGTGGGCATAAGAAGACCCGCGCGGAATGACTACAACTTCGACGGTTGCATTCTTGGCCGCCGGGGATACCCTGATCGTGACATTCCGGTTCAGAATCATTAGCCACGATATCAGCCGATCGTAGGTGATGCTACGAAGCATACCCTTCTTCAATAGAGAAATGGTTGGCTGAGAGGTGCCGAGCTCAGATGCGGTCCTCTTTTGAGTCCATCCCTTTGCTTTGATGGCTGAGTTGATCTCTCCAGCGAGCCTTGACTTCGCGAGCCGCATCTCGGGATCGGGCAGACCCAGATCGCGGAAGACGTTTCCACTGCTGACTTCAAATGGCATACCGTCGATCTCGCCTTTGTAGCCCGGTCGAAGCCACTTTGGGGTCGACGCTTTCATGCTTGACTCGCTCCCGATTGTTTGAGGGTACGCACGCGTTTGAGCCGTTCAGTGATACGATCGATTTCTTCGCGAGGTGTTTGCAATCCCCGCTTTGATTTCTTCTTGAAAACGTGGAGGACGTAAACGACGCCGGGGAGCTCCGTCGTGAACATCATCCGGTAAGCGTCGCTCTCGTGGTTCACCCGTACTTCAGTAACGTCGCGAAGGTCGCCTTTCATTGGAGCTGCCCGATGGAAAGTTCTGCCCTTCTGCGCTTCACTCAGAGCGTGGCCTAATGCGTCCTGAACAGCATCAGGCATGTCTAAATGATCTTTCTTGGATTGGCCCATCCACACCACCGGCTTGTCGCTCACTTATTATACCACGTTTAGTATATTGTGGCAACCAGCTTCCGACGTCGAGGATAAAAGGCGGCCTTCCGTTACCCGGGATCGAAAACCCGCTATACGCGTCAAACGCTTCCGGGTTACTTTCGCGAAGGCCTTAGACGCAGGATAGGTTTCCTCATCCTTTGTGCCATTCGGAGACCGTGAAGATGAATGGAATTGCCCGTCCGTTTCGCCTTGCCGCGCTCGCCTGCGTGATAGCCGCACGAACTGTTATCGCCCAGGCCGTCCCGATGCCGATGGGGCACGAGATGACTGACACCGAGCCGGCTGCGGTGCTTGGTACCATCAACTTCCCGACGATGGCGAATGCGGCGTCGCACAAGGCGTTCGTCCGCGGGGTGCTGCTGATGCACAACTTCCACTATCCGGAAGCGGCGGCGGAATTTCAGAAGGCGGAGTCTCTCGACCCGACCGACGTGATGGGGTACTGGGGCGAGGCGATGACGTACACGCATCCGGTGTGGAATCAGCAGGACGCCGCGGCCGCGCACCGTGTTCTGATGAAGCTCGCGCCGACGCGAGAGGCGCGTCTCGCCCTGGCGAAGAATGCGCGGGAGCGCGCGTGGCTCGAGAGCGCGGAGATTTTGTATGCGCCGACGGGGACCAAGGCGCAGCGCGACACCGCATGGTCGCGCGCGCTGGCGAAGATGCACGCAAACAATCCAAAGGATGACGAAGCGACGACGTTCTACGCAGTGTCGCTGCTCGGATTGAATCAGGGCGATCGTGAAGCGGTCGCGTACCAGAAGGCGTACGAGCTGGTGCTGCCGGTGTTCAGGGCGCATCCGCATCATCCGGGCGCGGCGCACTATCTCATTCACGCGACGGACGATCCCGATCACGCGGCGCTGGGATTGAAAGCGGCGGAAGCGTACGCCGGCATCGCGCCGTCGGCGGGTCACGCCATCCACATGACGTCGCACATCTTCCTCGCGCTCGGCAAATGGGACGACGTCGTCTCGGCCAACCGGAGATCGCAGGCGCAGATGCCGAATGGAATCCTGAGCGCGCACGTAGTGCACTGGCTGCACTACGGATTGATACAGCAGGGGCGGTATCTCGAGGCGGACAAATGGCTCGACTCGATGGCCAAGCAGTCGCACATGCCGCGCTTCGTCCGCGGGTCGGGGGATGCGGCGGGATTGATGGCGGGAGCGAATCTCGCTGACACGCGGCGTTGGAATGGAGTCGCCAGCGGGGTTCACGTGGACATCTCGGTGTTTGATTGGAAAAACGTCGTCGAAGGTTTCGGCGACGTCGCCGCGATGGAATTCGGTTACGCGCTCGGCGCGCTCAACCGCGGAGACACATTGGCGTTCGCGGCGAC
Source organism: Gemmatimonadota bacterium (assembly GCA_030946775.1). Taxonomy (GTDB): domain Bacteria; phylum Gemmatimonadota; class Gemmatimonadetes; order Gemmatimonadales; family Gemmatimonadaceae; genus UBA4720. The sequence continues at coordinate 1,188 of JALYYD010000119.1, read as the reverse complement.
GGCGCTGCAGATGGAATCGCGTCGCGCGGCGGTGGCGGCGAATCCGTTGATGGCGAGCGCGCGCGGGATGAGCGAAGTGATGGAGAAGACGCTGAAGGGATACGCGTTGGAGACGACGGGCGACTCGGCGAAGGCGCTCGAGTATTTCCGAGATGCCGCGGCGGAGGAAGCGGCGCTGCCGATGCCGTTCGGGCCGCCGATGACCATCAAGCCGCCGAGGGAGTCAGCGGGCGAGCTGCTGCTCGCGATGGGAAAGCGGGCGGAGGCGAGGAAGGAATTCGAGATGGCGCTGAGCCGGACACCGCGGAGGACGGCGGCGTTGGTCGGACTCGCGAGATCGGAGTGGGCGCTGGGGAATCGCGCGGCGGCGCGGAAGATTTACAAAGAGCTCGTCGGGATCTGGCACTCGGCGGACACGGAGTTTCCGGAGCTGGCGGAGGCGCGGGGGCGAACGAAGTAGGCGAAACGACCTTCGCGGCACCCACGCTCCTTCACGGGACCCATACTATAGTAGTGACTCGGATTTAGCCTACTTCGCTGCTTCGATGAAAATCGACTGGAGCATTTCCAGGTATCCCAGCATTTCGGATCGAGCAGCGTCATCCGTGCTCCCTTCCCGTTCTGCGCGTTGGTGAACAGCGGTATCCATCAGAGTCGTCGGCCTTGCGATGATTGCCGAAAGGTTTTGTCCCGCCGTCCGGCGCATTCTCCGCAGTGCTTCTTTCTTGGCGTTCAGCGCGCGAAGGTCGTCTTCGACACGCTGCGCAACACGTTCTCCTCCGGAAAAGATGTCACAGAGGTAGACGATGTCCTTGGCGGCGCGGTGAAAGCCGGCATCGGCGCTCGAGGGCCTATCGATGAAGGTGACCGTCTTGTTGAGTACGTATGCTCCGAGCGTTGGAACTCGCACAGTTGGAGGCGACGACGATCGTCGGGATGATGAAAGGGTCAGCACTTTCGTGTTGTCTATTAAGAGTGAAAGCTCTGTAAGCTGAATCGCGGCGACGTCAGGCTGGCCGACGATGGCGCGCGTTGTTCCCACCTGCCGTGCCGTTCCCGTATGTGAGGTAAAGAATTCGATTTCTTCACCGTCATTCGTACTCGACCAAATTGCTCCTCCGGTATGTGGCGTCGCAGAAAAACCGGCGGAGGCTAGCAGTTCGGCGATCGGCCTGCGATCCCCACTCA
>JALYYD010000110.1 GCA_030946775.1 Gemmatimonadota bacterium | reverse complement strand
ACGGCGTCGAGCACTTCCTCCCCATCGAATGTCAGCGTCACCACGAACGGGCCCTGCTCGAGCTTCATCTGGACGATCCGGCCGATGTGCGGCTCGTCGTCCGCCATTATCACGTGGCAGGGTTGGTCTTCGGACATCTCTTAAAGTAGTGACTCCAACAGGGTGCGTTGACTCCGCAGCTCGAAGAGCAGGGACCCGAGCTCGGCCGTTTTTCCGGCAAGCACGGTGAGTATGGAATCGGCGCCGAGGGTCGTGACGACCGCATATCCATCTCCGTATTCCACAATGCAAGTCGTACAGAGGCCAATGCGGGCCGCGTCGCCGAGGTGCATCGCTTCGCTGACGAGCGATGGAACGCGGGCGGCGAGGTCGTCTAGATCGAGGGATGCGTCTCCAGTCCCCTCGACGAGCATCCCGTCGCGTCCGGACACGAGGGCTGCGGTGACGCCGGGGCGGCGACGAAGTGCGCTCGTAAACTCACGGATTGTCGGCATCGTGTTGACGGGCGAAGCTAGGTTTCTGCGAGAGCGAAGTCAAGCAACCCAATCGCTTGATATGGCGATATTTACGGGGTATTGTTCGAAGGCAACCCCGCCGCGTTTGTATCTGTCATAACATCAGTCATGAAATTCCGCTTTATATCACTCGGGGTGTTGGGCGCGGCCATTGCGGCGAGTGCCTGCACCAATCCGATCCATATCACCGCCCAGGACGCCACCGTCGTGGACACCATCACGGTGTATGCGCTTTCGGGGACCTCTCCGGCGCTTCCCAGCGGGCTCGATCTTTTCACGCGTCAGCCGATTGTCGTCGATGGGCTGGCGGCGTTTGACGTGGCGTTCGACATCGTTTCCCCGACGCAGGTGCGGGTTCTCCCGGTGCGATTTGTCGTGACCTCGCCCTCGGGTGTCCGCCAAGTCGGCATCCGTCCGCAGGCGGGAACGTTCGCGCAGCTGCTGAACGCGCCTTCCGGCACGTACCAGACTGATTCCTCGCTGGTCATCAATGTCGGAGACGTCGCCGTCGTGCAGACCACCCGCGCTTTTCCCGGCGAGTTCTGCCAGTACACCATTGCGCCGTACCTTTATTCCAAGCTGTCCGTGCTGTCCATCGACATGACGACGAGGACAATCCGATTAGAGCTCGGAATAAATCCCAACTGCGGCTTCCGCTCCTTCCTGCCAGGCATTCCGACGAGTTGACGAATGCATGACCTGAGGATGGTGCGCGATCAGATCGACGCCCTCCGTGAAGGCATGCGTCGGCGCGGCGCGCTCGACAAGCTCGGCCCCGTTATCGACCGCGCCGCGGATCTGGATCGCACGCGCCGCGAGAAGATTCACGCCGTGGAGGAGCGCAAGGCCGAGCGCAACGCGGCGAGCCAAAAGGTCGCGCAGCTCAAACGCGCGGGAGAGAACGCCGACGACGTGCAGCGCCGTTCGCGTGAGCTGGGCGATGAGATCTCGCGCCTCGATTCCGAGCTGGCTGAGATCGAGACGTCGCTCAACTCCATTCTTCTCGAGCTCCCGAACGTCACTCTGGATGTCGTCCCCGAAGGCGGGGCGGAGAGCAATGCCGTCATCCGCGAATGGGGCAAACCTCGCGAAGCATCCGGGGTAAAGCCGCACTGGGAAATTGCGGAAGCGCTCGGCCTCATCGATTTCCAGCGCGGCGCGAAGATCAGTGGCTCCGGCTTTATCGTCTTCCGCTCCGGCGGGGCGAAGCTGGTCCGCGCGCTGATGAGCTTCATGCTCGATCTGCACACGACCGAGCACGGCTACGAGGAGGTTTGGGTTCCCGCAGCGGTCAATCGCGCGAGCATGATCGGCACTTCGCAGCTTCCAAAGTTCGAGGACGACATGTACAAGCTCGCCGACGAGGAAATGTTCCTCATTCCGACCGCGGAGGTTCCTGTCACGAACCTTTACCGCGACGAGATCCTCAACGCCGCCGACCTCCCCAAGGCATTCACCGCCTACTCGCCCTGCTTCAGGCGCGAGGCGGGCGCGGCCGGAAAGGACACGCGCGGGCTCCTCCGCGTTCATCAATTCGATAAGGTCGAGCTCGTTCGCTACGCGGCGCCTGAATCATCGAACGACGAGCTCGAGCTACTCACGTCGCAGGCGGAAAAGGTTCTTCAGCTCCTGGATCTGCCGTATCGCGTCATACGTCTCGCCGCGGGCGACACGGGATTTGCCAGCGCGCACACGTACGACCTCGAGGTTTTCGCGCCTGGCGTCGGAGCGTGGCTGGAGGTTTCGTCGTGCAGCAACTTCGGCGAGTTTCAGGCACGGCGCGCGGGCATCAGATATCGCCCCGCCGAGGGTGGCAAGCCGCAGTTCATTCATACTCTCAATGGATCGGGGCTAGCGTTCCCGCGCATCATCGCCGCGATCTTCGAGCACCACCAGCAGCCGGATGGATCGGTCGCTATTCCTGCTGCGCTCCGCCCTTATGTCGGCGCCGACCGGCTCGGTTAAGGGCTGAATGCGCCGGCTCGCTCCGGTCACACTTGTCACGCTTGGTGTTCTCGCGCTTCTCTCGTGGTATGTCATCTACACGCGGGGAGTTGTCCGCGAGCTGAGGCAGGAGGCATCCCGCGTAGGCCTGATGTACGCGCGCGTGTACAACGGACTCAGCGATCCGGGTCCCGACGCGGCAACCGCCGCGCTGCTCGATCTCTCGAGCCACATTCGCGAGTCGGGCGTCCCGCTCATCATAACGGACACGAAAGGCGAGCCGAGCGCGGCTGCGAATCTTCCCTTCGAAAGACCGCTCCGCAGCAAGGAGACCAGGGAGTACGTGCGCGTGCTCGATCGCGAGAACGCGCCCATCGTCGAGGAGGGGGTCGGCACGGTGCATTACGGCAACACGCCGCTGGTGCGCGGCTTGATTCTGATTCCCGTGCTGCAGTCGGTGTTGATCGGAATGTTCCTCCTCGCCGGCGCGTACGCTCTGCGAACGCGCGGCCGCGCCGATCGCGAGCAGATCTGGGCGGGAATGGCGCGCGAGTCGGCTCACCAGCTCGGCACTCCGCTCTCCAGCATCAGCGGATGGATCGAGCTGCTTCGCGAGGCGGACGCGGAGCCCTCTACCCAGGCGGCGCTCGATCATATGGACGCCGATCTCGACCGCCTGAAGCGAGTCGCGCATCGGTTCGAGAGAATCGGGAGGCCGCCGAAGAACAAGCCGATCGACGTCGGTGCCCTCGTCGATCACGTCGCGAGCTATTTCCGCGCCCGGGTCCCGACGCTCGCTCAGCGCGTCACCGTGACGTCTTCACACGATCCCGATCTCGTCGTCGAGGGCGATCAGGTTCTTCTCGAGTGGGCGCTCGAGTCGCTCACCAAGAACGCGATCGACGCGCTCGCCGGGCGGGACGGCCGTGTCGAGATTACGGGCACCTCGCTCCCCGAGGGGCGCGTTCGAATTCGCGTTGCAGACGATGGCCCCGGAGTTCCGCGCGAGATCAGGGCCCAAATCTTCGAGCCGGGTTTCTCGACGAAGGAAAAGGGATGGGGGATCGGCCTGTCGCTCGCGCGAAGAATCGTAAGGGACAGCCACAATGGCGAGCTGCTGCTTGTGCCGACCGACAAAGGC
>JALYYD010000105.1 GCA_030946775.1 Gemmatimonadota bacterium | reverse complement strand
GCCGTGTGCTCATCTCATCTGCGAGATCGCCATTCACGGTGACCGCGGTCAACGCGACCGCCGTCGGCTCCATCGCGAAATTGAAGTGTGACGTTGTGCCAAGCGTAACCGAAATGTCGTCGCGCCCCGCGGGCTGCAGTCCGAGATGACGTACCGCGACGGCGTAAGGTCCGCCCGGCTTGAGATTGGGCAGCAGGTAGCGGCCCTGCGCGTCCGTATGCGCGGTGTAGCGGGCGCCCGTCGGAATGTGGACGACTGTGATCGTGGCTTCCGGGATCGCCGTCCCGTCGGTTGTCGAGACTCGCCCGCCGAGCGCACCGGTCGTGGACTGCGCGGCGGCTGTGGAAACGAAAAGGAAAAAGGCGGCGCTCAGTGCGCGCTTCGCGTGGAGCTTACATAGCTGGAGCATCAGATGCTCTCCGTGAGGAAGGATTGAGGGCGTTTCACCCAAGCGAAAGTTAGGATTTCTCCTCTCTCGCTTCCCCACCGTTCAGCTACGGATTTGTCTCAGTTGTGTCACGGCGACGAGTGATCCTGCGAGTGTTCACTTGTCACCCGTCGAAGTTCACATCGGCGCTATTGCGTTCAATGTCCAGAAGAAAACCGCCGCCAGAAGGCCCGCCGCGGGAATCGTGATCAGCCACGCCCACACGATGCGGCGAGCCAATCCCCAGCGCACTCCGGCGAGACGCGTGGTGGCTCCAACTCCCACGATCGAGCCGGTGATCGTGTGCGTCGTGCTCACAGGTATTCCGTAATGGGTGGCGAGACTGATCGCCATTGCGCCACCCGTCTCGGCGCAGAAGCCGCCGATCGGGCGAAGCTTCGTGATGCGCGAGCCGAGTGTGTGCACAATTCGCCAGCCGCCGAACAGAGTTCCGAGGGAAATCGCGCTGTACGCACCCATCTTCACCCAAAGCGGTATAGAGTCGTTCTCCATGTACAAGTGATGGAGAAACCCAGTCTGCTGCGCCATCAGCGGTTTCACCGATACGAGCAGCCCGACCATGATGCCCATCGTCTTTTGCGCGTCGTTCGCGCCGTGCGCGTGAGAAAGCAGCGCCGAGCTAAGCAGCTGTGCGCCCCGGAACACACGGTCAACTCTCCCCGGCGACGCCCAATGAAAAATCCAGTAGGTAACGACCATCAGGACGAACGCAGCGGCGAAACCCACCAACGGAGAGATCACAATGAATGACAGAGTCTGGATCCACTTCAGCCCCCACGTAATTGCGCTGAATCCAACCTTGGCAACTCCCGCCCCCGCATAACCGCCAATGAGCGCGTGCGACGAGCTCGACGGAATTCCGTAGTACCAGGTGATGATGTTCCAGATCAGAGCTCCGAGGAGCCCTGCCAGAATGAGATTCGGCGTTACGATGTCGGTGCGGATGATTCCCTTCTGTATCGCCTTCGCCACCAGCTCACCGGCTGTGAAAGCGGCGGTAAAGTTGAAAAAGGCCGCCCAGATAACGGCGGCCAATGGGCTCAGCACGCGAGTGCCGACGATCGTCGCGATCGAGTTCGCCGAATCGTGAAAGCCGTTGCTGAAATCGAAAACCAGTGCGACCGCGAGGATCGCCAGGACATAGTAGACCACTAAGCGTTCTTCAGCGAAATGCTCTGCAAGACATTTCCGACATCCTCACAGCGGTCGAGCGCGTCCTCGATCCGGTCGTACAGCTCCTTCCACTTGATCACCTTGATCGGGTCGGTCGAGTTGTCGAAGAGAATTCCCATCGCCTCGTGGTACGCGGCGTCGCCCTCCTCCTCGAGAACCTTCAGCTCCTCGGTGCGCTGATTGACGATCCTCTGCGTCTTCATCCCGCGCACGGCTGCCTCGACGCATACTGCGGCGCGGCAGAGAACTTCGGTCATTACCACCGCGCCCTTTGTCGCTTCCGTAATGCGATAGATGTCGGCGCGCCGCGCCGCGCCGTCCACGAGATCGATCACTTCGTCGAGCTCAGACGCGAGCTGGTGGATGTCCTCGCGGTCGAACGGGGTAACGAACGTTCGATCGAGTCGCTCGATGACCTCGTGGGTCAGGTCATCGGCCTCATGCTCGAGCTCCTTGATCTCGGCTACGAGCCGCGCCATGTCGGCCGGCTTCGAGAATAATTCGTGGAGGAGCTTGGTCGAGCTTGTAAGCCGCTCTGCGATCTGTGAGAACAGCTCGTAGAACTGCTGATCTCGGGGAATGAGCCGCAAGATTTCTCCGGGTTTTTTTGGTCTCTAGGTTACGGTTGAATTTATCCAGCCACTGACCGCCGAGCCACCAAACGGCGGTTCTCGAAGAACTTTACGAGTATCAGTCCTGTAACAAACCCGCCGATGTGTGCCCAAACCGCCACTCCGCCGGAAACGTCGGGGCGCACGCTCGTCAAATCCGGCAGCCCAGCGATCACCTGCCAGGCGAACCACCAGATGAGCACCAGCCACGCCGGCAGCGGTATGATCTTGAAAAAAATGATGAAGAAGAAAAGCATCTTCACCTTCACTCTCGGATAAAGCACGAGGTACGCGCCGAGAACTCCCGAGATCGCTCCCGACGCCCCGACCGTGGGAATGGGTGAGGTCGGCTCCATCAGCACGTGCGCGCCAGCCGCGGCAAGCCCGCAAACGAGATAGAAAAGCAGAAAGCGCAGGCTCCCCATACTGTCTTCGATCTTTCGTCCGAACACCCAGAAAAAAAGCGCGTTGCCGAGCAGGTGCAGCCATCCGCCGTGCAGGAACATCGACGTCAGCGGCGTCAGAATGTTGATCGGCTCGTTGTCCACCACGCACGCCAACCCGTCGCCGAGCGGGACCGCGGTCCCCAGCCGCGCCAAATGCGTCAGCTCGCCGGGAACCATACCGAGGTTGCAGATGCTCGTCGCGAGCCTGAGGTCGCTCCCCGGAAGTCCTGCTCCCTGGACGAACACCCACGCCGCCGCCATCCCGGCGAGGATGGCATAGGTCATCACCGGCGTGCTGATCGTCGGATACTCGTCGCCAAGCGGAATCATTCGACGCGGAAAGCCGCGATCATCCCGATCGCCAAATCACCCGAACCCCAGCGATTATTCATCGCAACCCCCTGAGAGAATCCTTCCGCCAATTTGGCCGTATGGGCGACTAGAGCCCGTAATGACAGTGAGAAAAGCCAATTTCAGCCGTCGAAATCGGCCGTTCTGGCTGGATTTTCGGGCCCTCCAATTGCTTCTAAACCGCGATGCGCGCGGGGAGCACTCCGCGTTTCACGACCAATGAACCCCGCCGATTCTCCGCAATTCTCGGAGCTGGCGGGTCTCCTGAGAGGCTAACGAATGGCTGATAAAGTAATCGGAATCGATCTGGGAACGACCAACTCCGTCGTCGCGGTGATGGAGGGCGGCGACCCCGTCGTCATCCCCAACGCCGAAGGCGGCCGCACCACCCCGTCCGTCGTCGGATTTACCAAGGACGGCGAACGGCTCGTCGGTCAGATTGCCAAGAGACAGGCGGTCACGAACCCGACCAATACCGTCTTCTCCATAAAGCGCTTTATGGGCAGAAAGATGTCCGAGGTGACCGAGGAGTCGAAGCGCGTTCCGTACAAGGTCGCCGGCGGCGCCAACGACGTCGCGATGGTCGAGGTCCAGGGCAAGAGCTATAGCGCCCCCGAGATCTCGGCGATGATTCTTCAGAAGATGAAGCAGACGGCCGAAGACTACCTCGGCTACAAGGTCGAGAAGGCGGTCATCACCGTTCCCGCATACTTCAACGATTCGCAGCGCCAGGCGACCAAGGACGCCGGCAAGATCGCCGGACTCGACGTGCTCCGCATCATCAACGAGCCAACGGCCGCCGCGCTCGCTTACGGCCTCGACAAGAAAAAGGATGAGAAAGTCGCCGTGTTCGATCTCGGCGGCGGTACTTACGACATCTCCATCCTCGAGCTGTACGACGTCGAGGGCTCGCGCCAGTTCGAAGTGAAGTCCACCAACGGCGACACGCACCTCGGCGGAGACGACTTCGACCAGCGCGTGATTGACTGGCTCGTCGCCGAATTCAAGAAGGACCAGGCAATCGATCTCTCCAAGGACCCGATGGCGCTTCAGCGTCTGAAGGAAGCCGGTGAGAAGGCGAAGATGGAGCTGAGCACCACTCAGTCAACCGACATCAACCTGCCCTTCATCACCGCCGATCAGAGCGGGCCGAAGCACCTCAATTACACGCTCACCCGCGCGAAATTCGAGCAGCTCGTCGATGACCTCATCACGCGCACCAAGGCGCCGATGGAACAGGCGCTCAAGGACGCGGGCCTCAAGGCGAGCGACATCGACGAGGTTCTTCTCGTCGGCGGCTCGACCCGCATCCCGAAGATCCAGCAGATCGTCAAGGACTTCTTCGGCAAGGATCCGAACAAGGGCGTGAACCCGGACGAAGTCGTCGCCATCGGCGCGGCGGTCCAGGGCGCGGTTCTCACCGGTGAGCAGAAGGACGTGCTGCTCCTCGACGTGACTCCGCTTTCGCTCGGCATCGAGACCCTCGGTGGAGTTACGACGGTACTCATTCCGCGCAACACGACGATCCCGACCAAGAAGAGTGAGACCTTCTCGACTGCTGACGACAATCAGACGACGGTGGAGATCCACGTTCTTCAGGGCGAGAGGGAGATGGCGCGCGACAACCGCACCATCGGCAAGTTCCAGCTCACCGGAATTCCGCCCGCACCGCGCGGCATGCCGCAGGTCGAAGTCACCTTCGACATCGACGCCAACGGCATTCTCCACGTTGCCGCCAAGGACAAGGCGAGCGGCAAGGAGCAGAAGATCCGCATCGAGGCGTCCAGCGGCCTCAGCGACGCCGAGATCGACCGGATGGTCAAGGACGCGGAAAAGAACGCCACCGAGGACAAGAAGGCGCGCGAGGCGATCGATGCCCGCAACCGTCTCGACTCGATGACGTACGAAGTCGAGAAGAACGTCAAGGAGTGGGGCGACAAGGTCTCACCCGATATGAAGACCAAGATCGACGCTTCGATCGAGAGATCGAGAAAGGCTCTCCGCGGCGACGATATGAACGAGATCCGCTCGGCGCAGGAAGAGCTGACGAAGGTGTTCAGCGAAGCCGGCCAGGCATTCTATCAGCAGCAGGGCCAGGACGCGGGAGCGGCGGCTGGCGCGGAGGGAGCGACGGCTACTCCCGAAGCCGAGAAGCCGCAGGATGATGTCGTCGAAGCCGATTACGAGATCGTGGACGACACGAAGAAGTAGAACTACGGCGAGTGACTCGTGACGAGTGAATTCACTCGGGGCCAGCCGGAGGACGGGATTCCGTTCGGCGGCTGGTCTTTCTTTTGTTCACTTGTCAGCACCTGTTCCACCGCACCCGTTCCGCATTTCGGGTGGATTCCGATTAGAAATAGATGGGGAACGCCAACACACCGTTAGTAAACAAATGTAGTTTTATATGATGCGTTTTTCAATATTTCTTTTTTGTTTCTCTGTTTCGGCTACTCTCGCACGAGGCCAGGCCGCGCCCGGCAGCTACGTGGCAAAATCGCTTGACGCGAAGGTGTTGCCGGCGGAGCTAAGGCTTGCCACAACGCCGGGCTACTACCGATGGTACCGGCTGGACGAGGCTTTGTTGCGCCTGAAGCCCAAGGGCCGCTTCACGGTAAGCTATCGGTATTCCGAGCAGCATCTTCCCGTCGGGAAACGACCGTCGGATCCAAAGCTGATGACGGAGAATCAGCAGGGCGGATACAGCCTGAAGGACGGGGCGATCACCCTCATTCCGGACAAACCGAAATCGGGCAACCGTCCCCCGCGAATGATCGGCAGGGTGACCGGAAAGGGGATAATTCTCCCCTACGATCTTCGCGACGGCAAGGCGGTGAAACGGCACGACTTGCTGCTCGTGTTCGACCCCAGCTATTGGTGAGACCCGTGCGCCGGGCCCGCCTCAACAACAGATGGGGAGATCTTCGTACATTGAAGCAGGTGCGTCTCCGCACACGCGGACACGAAACCTGCGGACATCGTCGCGTGTCTAATAAATCGTTGCCAGCATCAGCTCCGTAGAACCCTCAGCACCCGTCATCCAATGTCAATCAGCTCAAATCGCGCGCGACTGATCGTCGCCGTCACCGTCGCCTTCGTCGGCGGACTCATCGTCGCCTCCAGTCTCGACTGGACGCACCTCGGCTTCGCTCAGGGCAAGCCGACCGCCGCCACGCTTCAACCGATCAATGACGCCAGCAATGCGTTCGTGGCGATCGCGAATCAGGTCACTCCGGCCGTCGTCGCGATCGAGGTCTCGAGCACCACGCGCGCGACGCAGCGCACTGGGCGCCAGCAGATTCCCGATGGTGTTCCGCCCGACATGCAGGAGTTCTTCAAGCAGTTCGGAACTCCACAGCAGCAGCCCAAGCTCCGGCGCGGCAGCGGATCCGGATTCATCGTCACCCGTGACGGATACATCCTCACCAACAACCACGTCGTCACCAATCCCGACCACGAGACCGTTGCCGATCAGGTGATCGTGCGGCTGATGGACCATCGCGTATTCACGGCGAAGGTCGTCGGCCACGATCGCACCACCGACATCGCCGTGATCAAGATCGACGGCAATGATTTCCCGACGATGTCGCTCGGAAACGATGCCAACGCGCGCATCGGCGAGTGGGTGCTCGCCATCGGCAACCCGCTGGGACTCGACTTTACCGTCACGGCTGGAATCATCAGCGCGAAGGGACGCAGCCTCGGGAATCTTGGCAATGAGGACGGCCTGAACAGATACCAGATCAGCGATCTGATTCAGACGGACGCGGCGATCAACCCCGGCAACTCCGGCGGACCGCTTGTAAACTCGCGTGGCGAAGTGATCGGAATCAACAGTGCGCTCGCCAGCGCTACCGGCTACTACGAGGGATTCGGCTTCGCGATTCCAATCACGCTCGCCAAGCGAGTGATGGACGAAATCATCGCGCACGGGCGGGTGAGAATCCCGGCGCTCAGAGTTCAGATCGTCGAAGTGAAGCCGGAAGACGCCGCTGTCGCGGGAATGAAGGAGATTCGCGGTGCTCTCGTCCAGAACTTCCCGGACGATCAGAGCCCGGCAAAGCTGGCCGGAATCCAGCCGGGCGACATCATCATAACCGCCGACGGACAGGCGATCGACAGAGTGAGCACGCTTCAACGCGTCGTTCGGAATCACTCGCCCGGCGAGACAATCACTGTCGAGGTGATGCGCTATGGCCAGAAGAAGTCGTTCGACGTGAAGCTCTCAGAAGCCACCGACGGGGCCACGAAAGTCGCCGACGCGGGAATCACGGCGGTGCCGGCCTCCGCCGGCACTGTGAATAAGACGCTGGGCATTTCGCTCGCGCCGCTGACGCCGCAGATGGGGCAGGCGGCGAAGGTGTCGAACTCGCGCGGGATCGTCGTCACCGACGTAGTCCCGCTCGGGCCGGCGCAGGACAAGCTGCAGGAGCGCGACGTAATCACCGAGGTGATCTTTCCGGCGCCGAGGCGGGCGATAAACACTCCGGCCCAGCTTCAGGAAGCGATCACCGGGTTAAAGAGCGGACAGTACATCAGCCTCAGCATTTACAATCTCGACGATCCGAGTCACACGCCGCAGATAGTGAACCTGAGAGTGGGTCACTAGAAGTGTTCGGAAACTGACGGGCAAGAAAAAGCCCCCGCGAGATCGCGGGGGCTTTTTTTTGCTTCGATTCTCTTCTAGTTCTTCACGCTCACCGCGCCGGTCGCCCTGATCTGGCGGCCGTCATTCAGCGTCGCGTCCAGCGAGAGTTGCGTGCTGTTCGCAGTGATGTCTCCGTTCGACACCAGCGTGCCCCGCGTGAACTTCGCAACGAGATCGAGGATGCCGTCGTGGTTCACATCAGACACTGATACTTTCGCGCTTCCGTTGCCTTCAGTGTCGGGAGCGGTGTGACCGATGCGCACTGAGCTTGTCGTGATCGCGCCGGCGTTGAACTGACTGTTGCCGAACACGGTCACAGTCACCGTCCCGTTTCCATTGTTGCCGATATTGACCTGATTCGGGTTCACATCCATCGAGCCGGCGACGCGCCCGACCTGTAGTGTCGTGCTCGCCGATCCGACAGCGCCGTCCTTGTCCTTCACCGTCAGCGTCACCGTGTATGTGCCTGCGATGAAGTACTGGTGCGATCCGGCGATGGCTCCCTGGACGTTGGTCGAGCTTGCGGAGTTTCCATCGCCCCAATTGATGACGTAGGTCCACGGTCCGTCGTTCTGCCCGGCGTCCATGAATCCGGCCGCGATGCTGTACGTTCCGCCGGAAGTGATCGAGCCGGCCGGATCGACGTGAACCGACGGCGCGACGTTGTTCACCGCCGAGAAGGCGGAGTAGGTGGAGATGCCGGCATCCTTGTCACGGATCTCCCCTCTTGTCGTTACTCCTGGATTGTCGATCGCCTGGCACACAGCGCTCGACGCCGAGCTCCAGCTACCGAATCCGGTCCCGCAGTCGAAGCGATAAGTGAAGCCCGCGGCAACATCGGCCGGAGATGCGTCAGTTCCGCCCGCGATCCCGATGGTGAAGCTCGACCCCTCATTGGCAGGAGCGGACGTGCTGAACGTACCGGTGGGCGCGACATTGCTAACGGCAATCGTCCCAGAGTACGAAGTGAAAGCGTGACCCTGATCGCGCACCTCTGTTACGATGGCAAACGAGCCGTTGTCAGGCGCGACGCAGGTACGCGTCACGGCGGCGCTCCAATCGCCGAAGCCGCTTCCGCAGTTGAAGCGATACTCCAGGCCGGCAGCGAGATCAGCCGGGCTGTCGAGGCCGTTTGATGCGGTGAGCGTATACGTCGCTCCCTCAACCGCTGTCGCGGGATAAGTGAAGACAGCGGTAGGAGCAACGTTCACGACAATCGCCGAGCCGGAGTAGCTGGAGAAGCCTCCATCCTTGTCGCGAACTTCCCCACCCACGGCGTACGTGCCGTGATTGGGGGCGTTGCACGTGATGGTGTTTGACGCGCTCCAGCCGGCAAAGCCGCTGCCGCAATTGAACCGGTACTGTAGGCCGGCGGCGAGATCGATAGCAGATGCATCCGTGCCGTTGGCAAGCGTCAATGTGAAGGTGGATCCTTCGTTGACCGGTCCGCTATTCGAGAACGAAGCAGTCGGTGCGACGTTGGAGATTGTAACGGTGCCGTCGTAAGCGGTGACCGCGCCGTCCTTGTCGCGGATCTCACCGCGAGTCACGTTGCCGGGGTTGTCGGCGGCTTCGCACGAGACGGTATTGCTCGAGCCCCACGCGCCGAATCCCGCGCCGCAGTCGAAGCGGTAGTTGAATCCAGCCGCCACGTCGGCCGACGACGGATCAGTCGCGTCGGTGATAGTGAGATTGTAAGTGCTGCCTTCGTTAACCGAGACCGCGCTGCTGAACGTTCCGGTCGGGGCCACGCTGGTGATAGAAACTGTTCCCGAGTATGCACTCGCCGCACCCTGGCGATCGCGCACTTCACCGCCGACGGCGGCATCGCCGTTATCGACGGTAGGACAGGTAACGGTAGTCGAGCTGCCCCAGCCGCCGAAACCGGCGCCGCAATCGAACCGGTACTCCAGCCCGGCCGCCATATCGGCGGGACTATCGGTGCCGTTGTTCATCTTGAGGGTGAACGGCGTTCCTTCACTCACCGTCCCCGTATAGAGGAAGACAGCGGTCGGAGCGACGTTGTTGACAGTCACCGAGCCGGCGTATGAGCTGACCCCCAGGTCCTTGTCGCGAATCTCTCCCGCAACATTGAACGTGCCGTGATTCGGCGCCGGGCAGGACGCCGACGGCGACGAGCCCCAGCTTCCGAACCCGGTGCCGCAGTCGAAGCGGTACTGAAGGCCGGCAGCGACATCCACGGACGAGACGTCAGTGCCGTTGGCGAGGGTGAGTGTGTAGCTGCTTCCCTCATTGACGGGACCGTTGTTGGTGAAGTCGGCGGTCGGGGCGACGTTGTTGACGACGACCGCGGAGTTGTAGATGGTGCTCGCGCCATCCTTGTCCTTCACTTCGCCGCTGACGCTGAAGGTGCCGTTGTCCGCGGCGGGGCAGAACGCGCTGGGCGAGAACTGCCAGGCGCCGGGGCCATTGCCGCAGTCGAAGCGATACTGGAAACCGGCGGCGACATCGGCTGGACCGGGATCGACCACGCCGTCGAGGCGAAGGGTGAAGCCGGTGCCTTCGTCACGCGGACCGTTGTTGCTGAACACCGCGGTCGGCGCAACGTTGTTGATGACAACCGCGCCGGAGTAATGCGCGACGCCACCGTCCTTGTCCTGCACCTCGGCTGCTACCGACCCGCCCGGATTATCCGTTGCAACGCAAGAGAAGCTGGAGCTGCTCGTCCAGCTTCCGAATCCGGTCCCGCAGTCGAAGCGGTAGCTGAGTCCGGCCGCCATGTCGGCTGAGGACGGATCCGTCGCGTTGTTGATCGAAAGCGTAAAGCTCGAGCCTTCGTTGACCGGCGCCGGGCTCGCGAACACTCCGCTTGGCGCGACGTTGTTGATAGTCACAACCTGCGTTGTCGACCTCTTCGCGCCGATTTGATCGGAGACGGTGAGAGTCACGATGTACTGACCATTGTCGGCGAAGAGGTGAGTCGGGCTGACGCCCGTCGCGGTCGTGTTGTCCCCGAAGTTCCAGCTATAGCTGAGCACGTCCCCGGCGTCGGGATCACTCGAACCCGAACCGCTGAAGGTCAGCGCCGATCCTTCATTGCCGGTGGCCGGCCCGCTCATCACGGCGACTGGCGGCTGATCGTTGCTTTCGACGACCGCTTGTATATCGAGGGGCAGCGCGTTGAGGAGATCGTAGCCGCTCAACTTCTCAACGGAATCGGTGGTCACCTTGTAGGTGGTCCAATCGGAATTTACGTTGGCGATGTTGGGCATCACGACGGCAATGACCTGGAGGTCGTCATCGCGACGGATGTCGGCGAGCTTCCGTCCGTGGGGAACGATGACAGCAACCTTCCAGAACCACTGCGGAATCACCGGCGCGCCGGCGAGACCCTTGAGCGTTCCCTGACTGCCCGAGACGCCCATTATTTCGTAGACATCCCTGCCGCCGGTCTTGGCGAGATCGCCGAGAAAGTTCTCCTCGACCGCCCAGGGGCCCTGGTTCATCTGCGCCGACTGCGGCGCGATGTTCGAGAAGTAATAAGCGATGGCATTGTCGCTCGGCGTGGCTTCAACATCCGCGGAGCGGAGGAGGTGACCGCGGTTCCAGACGCTTCCGACGCCGGTGTAGGCATTGGTCGTGTAATACTGGCTCGCACTGTCGCCGACAGCGGGATCCCAGGTGAAGCAGTTACAACGATCCGAACCGGATCCATAGTGTGACACGTCGAGCTTCGCGCTTACCCAGTTCGGAATCTTGCGGGCGAGACTGTACGACGACGTGAACTGGCTGTGAGTGATGATGTGATCGTCAGCCGGATTGGCGTCTGTAGGTGTGCCGAATTCGAGATTGCCGCTCCAGTCTGCTGACGTGCTGAGGCTCAGCGCCGCGATCGGCAACGAATAAGTCGCTTGCGTTCCGTCCTGCGCTCTGGCGCGGAAGGTCGCGGTGCCCTGCGACACTCCCCTGATGACGCCGTCGGCGTCCACGGTCGCAATACCAGGCGTGTCGGAGCTCCAGGTGAAAGTAGTGCTCACCGTCACTCCGCTTGCATTCTTTTCTGTCGGGAAGAGCTGCGATTCGAAGCCGACGGGCAGCGGCTGATCCGTGGGAAGACGGCCGCTGAACGTTATGGATGCGGACGGTGGAGGCGGAGTGGCGTTCACCGCGTTGCAAGCACCGAAATCCTGCGGCGCGGCGGGCTGCCAAACACCGAGATCGTCGCGGTGAAGCGAGTTGCCCGGAGCCGGCGGCGGCTCTTCGGCAACGCCGATGTCAACCGACAAGTGACCGGCGGCGGGTCCATCGAGTGCAGTAAACGCCCCTTCATATGAGAGGAACTCGACGACTTGGCCGTTGTTATCGATGAGCGCCATTCCGGCGGGATTTCCGACGCCGTTGAATTTCGCGTTCTTGATCCCGTTCACGGCGTAGTCGATCACGATGACGCCGTTTGCGCCGCAGGTGGCCGGAATCGTGACGCCAAGGTCGGTCGTGCTGTAGGCGGAGAAGTCGGGAACAGCATCGCCCCCATAGAGGACGACGCTCCATCCGGTGAGATCGGTTCCGGCGGGGCCGGCGATCTCGATTTTTTCATTTACGTCCGTGCCGGCGTTGTCGTAGTGAAGCTCGCTGAAGTGAACCGACGGCGGGGGCGTCGCGGCGGCGCAGCGCTTGACCGGGCTCGCGGAGTTGCGCGGCGTGGGAGCGGCCACCGTGAAGTCGCTTGCCGCGTTGCCGGTGTTCGTGCAGCCGTCGCCCTTGCGGAAGGCGGCGGTGGTGTTGGCGAGAGTCGCTGTTGATCCCTTCCAGTCGGTGGGCGCCGAGCAGTTCGCGGAAGAGCCGTATCCGACCATGTCGACGACGAGCGCCGTTGGACACGCAGTGTTTTGCGCGGTGGTGGTGCGGGCGAGAATCACCTTGCCGGAGGTGCCGGAAAGGTTGAGTCCGTCGCTAAGATCGGCGGCGGGCAGGGCGGCTCCGACCGCGGCGGTCGACGCTTCCTGGATGAGGAAGTAATGTCCCGGCTGGATCGTTCCGGAGAGTGCGTGGACGAGGAAGGAGCTGCCCGTGGCCGATCCGTACTGCACCGACCAGCCAGTGAGATTGACGGGATTGTCGCCCTTGTTGAGCAGCTCGATGTAGTCGTTCGTGTATTGCGCACCCGAGTTACCGCCGCCGCCGTAGATCTGGCTGATGACGACGTCGCCGTTCTCGACCGGAGCGGCGGGCGTAACCGCCAACGCCGAGCTTCCGCTCTTACCGCCCGAAGTTGCGACGACGCTCGTGTTCCCAACCGCGGTGCCGGTGGCGAGGCCATTCGCATCGACGGTCGCGAATCCGGTCGGCGACGTGCTCCACGCGACGGAGTTGGAGGAGGTGATGTCGTTGTTGGCGGCATCGAATACGGTCGCCTTGAATTGAACCGTGGCGCCAACGGCTACGGTCCCGGTTGCTGGCGGGACAGGCGCCACTGTGACGTGATCGACTGGGACGACGGCGCCCCCGCAGACATTTGCGGCGGTCGCGCTGTTGCGCGGCGATGGCGCGGGACGCGTGAAGTCAGCGGAGTTTTGATTGGTATCGGTACAACCCGAGCCGACGCGCATCGCGGCGGTCGTGTTGCTGAGCACGGCAACAGCCGCCGACCCTTCAAACGCTGTTGAGGACCCGAACCCGACGAGATCAGCGATCGTTCCACTGAACGAAGTACACGGTGTCGCCGCTGCCCCGCAGGCGAGGAGCGTCGTGCTTCTGACAAGTGCGACCTTACCATCCGTCGCGGACATGTTGATCGTGCCGGTAAAATCCGGCGTTGGATTTGCTGGCGCCACACCGGTCCCGGCGGCTTCCTGTACGAGCAGGTATTTCCCCGGCTGAATCGTGCCGGAAAGATTCGTCGATAGAGAAAAATTGTTCGCCGCCGATCCATACTGCACCGACCATCCGGCGAGGTTTACGGCGTCGTTGCCGTTATTGAAGATTTCGATGAAGTCGTTCTTGTATTGAGCATTGGCATTCCCTCCCCCGCCGTACACCTGGCTGATCACGACGCTCTGCGAGGAGCCGGCAGCGTTTAGCCTCGCACTAGCATCGAGCTGGGGACCAACCGGACCATTCTCGGTGCAGGAAAGCAGAGCGAGCGTAACGACGATCGGGCGCACAGCGCGCATACGGGGGAGTCGCATTCTGATAATTGACGTTTAAGGAAAGTAGGCGGACTTGGACCGGCAAAAATGTCCCTTACCGGACCATTACAAAATAGGAAACTTCTGTTTTTTTCGATAGAAAAATCTTACTTGACGCATCACGTACACGGATGTCACAAATAGTTGGACTCGCGTCCTTGCCGAGTATCTTTCTAGCGCGCGAAAGTGGCGGAACTGGTAGACGCACTAGCCTTAGGAGCTAGCGGAGCAATCCATCCGGGTTCGAGTCCCGGCTTTCGCACTCGATAGCACAAAAAAAGGGGCCTCCCGGCCCCTTTTTTCTTTCCCTTCCCGCGCCGGATTACTCGGCGTCGAGGTTGATCGCTGTCTCGGCGATTGCCGTCAACAGGTGATCAGCCTCACCCTCTTCGTCGAGCGTGCGCTGAAGGATGTCCGCCTGCGCGGTGAAACCGAGAGTGCGTGCGTAGGTCCGGACGCAGCCATATCCGGCCATCTCGTAATGCTCGACGTGCTGCGCCGCGGCGATCAGACCGGCGTCGAGGACGTCCTTTTCCGGCTTCTCCTTGATCAGACCGGCGGCTTCCTTGATCAGCCCTTCCATTCCTTCACACTTCTTGCCGCGCGGGCTGACTCCGAGCTCCTTGCACACGCGCTCGAGACGGCGCACATGCTCCTGCGTTTTCTTCAGGTGATCCTGAAATGCCGCCTTGAGCTGCTTATGAGTCGTCGCCTTGATCATCTTCGGAATCGCTTTCACGAGTTGATTCTCGGCGCTATAAAGATCTTTGAGCTCGCTCACGTACAGGTCCTGCAGGGTTTCCATTTCCATTGCGTCACGCCTCCGGTTCTTGATGAGTGGTTGAGCGATCATCAAGGCAAGCGGAGTGCCGTTTTGTTTCTACTGTGCGGTGTGGTTTGAACCCGTACCATCGTCGCCGTCGCTGATCGGCAGATCTTCCCCGCGGGGAAGCGTCAGCGTGAACACACTGCCTTTTCCAAGCTCGCTTTCCGCGGTCAGCGTCCCGCTCATTAGCGTGGCAATCTCGCGGCTTATCGCAAGCCCGAGCCCAACTCCGTCGCTCGCTTTCGCAGTCGACCCGCTGACCTGAACGAAGGGATCAAATACCCGGGCCAGCTTATCGTGGGGAATTCCAATCCCCGTGTCGGCCACTTCAATGGCAACACTGCCGTCGTCCGCGTTCCAGGAAACTCCAATCGACCCGCCCGCGGGTGTGAACTTCACCGCGTTGGAGAGGAGATTGAGGACGATTTGCTGGAAGCGATCGCTGTCGGCTCGCACGGTCACCCTCGGGTCCCCGCCGCTATAGGTGTACTCCAAACTCTTTTCTTTCATCTGTGGGGCGATCAGATCGTCCGCCGTACAGAGCGTCCGGTCGACCGGAAAATCGTTCACTTCGAAGTCGAGGGTCCCCGACTGCACCTTCGCAAATTTGAGGATGTCATTTATCAGCGAAAGGAGCTGCGCCTGGCTCTTCTGGATTCGTTCCAGATCGACGCGCTGCTGTTCGGTGACCGGCCCGCGGATTCCGAGCTTGATCAGCTCCGCATAACCGCCGATTGCGTTCAGCGGCGTACGCAGCTCGTGCGACATTGTCGCCAGGAAGTCCGCTTTGGCGCGATTCGCCTCTTCGGCAATCGCAAGAGCGGTGACGACCTCCTCTGTTTTTTTCTGCAGCTCGTCGTTGGTAGCTGCCAGCTCCTCGTTCGAGACCTCCAATTCCTCGTGGGCCGCGGCCATTTCCTCGGCGTTGGTTTCGAGCTCCTCCGCCTGTTCCGAAAGGCGGACGCGGGATTTCTCTGTCTCCGCAAGGAGTCGCGCGTTGTCGATCGCGGTGGCCATCCGGCCCGCGAGATCCGTCGCCAGCTCGACGTCGCCCGCCGCGAACCGCCGGCCCGATTCCGCGGTTACGAGAGAGACAGCCCCGAGCTTCCGGCCGCGGGCAATGAGGGGAGCGATGATATACGACCTCAGCCTGAGCTCACGGAGTGCGCGGAGATGCGCTTCATCGCGCGCGCTCGCGACGAGGAGTTCGTCGGGAATGTCCGGCGCCCATTGTGCATTCCCCGTCCTGAGTACTTCGAACACCCCTGTCGGCGCGCTCGGGTCGGCGGGATACTCCCGCTCGAGCGCCTCGACGGCGCTGACCTTGGCGGGATCGACGTGCGCGACAGCCACCCGCTTCAATCCCCCTTCGGGCGTGATGAGGTCGACCGCGCACCAGTCGGCGATTACCGGAACGGCGAGATGAGCGACTGTTTTCAGCGTAGCCTCATACTCCAGACTCGAGGAAAGCTTCTCCGCCGCGCTGAGGAGGAATCGCTGACCGTCCTCGAGACGGCGCCGCTCCGTGAGATCGCGCAGGTAGGCGGTAAAGAATATCGGCCCGGGAAGTGGAACCCTCACAATCGCCAGCTCGACGGGAAATTCAGAGCCGTCCGCGCGCATTCCCGTGATTTCAATGCGACGTCCCAGTACGTGCGCCTCACCGGTGGCAAGAAAGCGCTTCATACCGGCGCGGTGAGCTTCGCGAAGAGACGGCGGAACGATGAGATCCGACATCTCGCGTCCTATCACCTCTGACTTCGCGTATCCAAAGGTGAGCTCGGCGGCGGGATTGAACTCGGTGATCACTCCGCCAGCGTCAATGGTTATTACGCAGTCGAGGGCCGAATCGAGAATGGATGCCTTTCGAACTTCACTCTCGTAAACAGCCCTTTGCGCCAGCTCGCGCTCCAAAAACTGTCCGACCTGATAACCGACACCCTCAGCCGCATTGAGCAGCGCCGAATCGGGGGGAAGAATGTCGTGGCTGAAGAATTCGATGACGCCGTAGAACGCGGAGGCGGAACGCACCGGGAAGGCAAAAACCGCGTGGAGTCCCTCGGCGTTGGCGGCGCGAAAGCGTGGCAGCCCTTCGATCGCGAGCGCATCGCTCACCCAGACCGGCTCCTGCAGAGCCCAGCACTTTCCTGGAATTCCGGCACCCTTCGCCAGCGATACGGTGCGCGTGAATTCCTCGAATCCCGTCGCTTCGTGCGTAAGCGAGCGCCATGTTACAAGTGGCAGAAGCCGTTCGGTCGCAGCATCCCGCTCCCAGTAGGCCCCGAACTCCCACTGCAGACGGGTGCCGACGTCGTTCAGAATCCGTTCGATCGCATCATTGAACGATTCGGCGACAGCGAGAGTGCGGCTCACCAAGTGCTGAACGCTTTGACCGCGCTCCGACTCGCGCCTTGTCGTCAAGTCAACGGCAACGAGGAGGAGAGTCCGCTCCTCCTTCGCCGCACCCAGAACTGCTGTGGCGGTGATCTCGAACCAGACGCTTCTTCCGCTCTTGCCGACCAGTCGCGCATCGAAACGCGCCGAGGCAGCGTCGGGCTTCCGCGCTTTCTCCAGTGCCTCGGCGCAATCCGTCTGCTCAACCGGCTGCGTAAGAGTCCACAGCTTCGTCCCGACGAGATCGCTGGCGGCGTAGTCGAGAGCCCCCGCCAGGTGTTCGTTGACGAAGAGGAATCGATCGTCCGGGGAGACGATGGCGATCCCTATACCGACCTTATCCAAATAATTGTTTTGTTCGTCGATGGACATGAGTTGGCAGAGTGTGACGCGTCCTGAGGTGCAGGATGCCGGCCAGAGCCAAGATAGCTTTCCTCCCCCTGTTATATTCAGATACTATGGATATCGAAATCGCGCCGGCGAGCTCCGAGGGAGTCGAAAGACACATCAAGGTCTCGGTTCCGGCTGAAACTGTAAAGGAAGCGGAGGAGAAGGCCGCCCGCCGCTATGCGTCCACCGTTCGTCTCCCCGGATTCCGTCCCGGCAAGGCGCCGGCCGCCGTCGTGAAGAAAAAGTTCGGCGAAGCCATTCGCCAGGAGGCGTTGGAATCGCTCGTTCGCGAGGCATACGAAGAGGTCGTCCAGAAGCAGGACCTCAAGATTGCCGGACAGCCCCACGTTCACGATCTCAAGTTCGCCGACGGCGAGCCGCTGACCTTCGAGCTGCATCTCGAGGTCCGGCCGACGATCGATCTCGCCCGCACCAGCGGATTCAAGATCGAGCGACCCTCGTCCGCGGTTACACCCGATCAGATCGCAGCGCAACTTGACCAGATCCGCGACAACAAAGCGACGCTGACGCCGGTTGCCGATAAGCCGCTCCCTGGCGATCTCGTGAACGTTCTCATCTCGACTGGCACCGAAGGCGAGTCAGCCGAGCCCAAGTCGTATCCGATCGAGCTCGGCGCGAAGCAGGCGATCGCGGGGATCGAGGAGCTGATAATGGAAGCCGCCCCGGGCGAGACAGTCGAGCGGCCGGTGAAGTGGCCCGATGATTTCCCCGATGAGAAACAGCGCGGGCAGACGAAGCTCGTTCGCATCACCGTCGAAGACGTGAAGCGGAAGTCGCTCCCCGATCTCGACGACGCGTTTGCGCGCGAAGTCGGTGATTTCGATTCGATCGACGCGCTGAAAAAGACGGTCGAAGAGGATTTGCAGCGCCACGCCGAGCACGAAGCCGACGCGACGGTGCGACAGAAGCTGATCGAGGAGATCATCGCCGCGAACAGGTTCGACGTTCCGAAGACGTGGATTCAGCAGCTGGTCGGGAACTACGCTCAGGCGTACGGCGTTCCCGAGGACCAGATGGAAGCGTTTGGAAATGAATTTCGCGGGATTGCCGAAAAGCAGATTCGGCGCGATCTGGTGATCGACACGATCGCCGAAAAGGAAAAGCTCGAGGCAACCGCGAAGGACATCGACGAGAAGATCGCCGAGCAGGCGGAGAAGCGGAAGCTGACGCCGGGCCAGATGTACGCACAGCTTGAGAAGGCGGGACGGATCAAGGAGATCGAGAGGAGCATCACCGAAGACAAGGTATTTCGCTGGCTGCTCGACCGGAACGAAGTGCACACCAATGCCTAATCTCAGAGACGAAGACGAGCCTATGCCTACCATTTATACGCCATACGTAATCGAGCGCTCCAGCCGCGGCGAGCGCACCTACGACGTGTTTTCGCGGTTGCTGATGGACCGCATCATCTTCCTCGGGACGCCGATCAACGACGACGTCGCGAACATCATCATCGCGCAGCTGCTCTTTCTGGAGTCGGACAATCCGGAGCGCGACATTCACATGTACATCAACTCGCCGGGTGGCAGCGTTTCGGCGGGTCTCGCGATCTACGACACGATGCAGTATTTGAAGTCACCGGTGAACACCAGCTGCATGGGTCTCGCCGCTTCAATGGGCGCGTTCCTTCTCGCCGCGGGACGTCCGGGCAAGAGATCGGCGCTTCCGCACGCGCGCATCATGATCCATCAGCCGTCGCAGGGTGGCGGCGGCGGCACGGCGTCGGACATCGAGATTCAGGCGAAGGAAATTCTCTGGCTGCGCTCGAAGATGAACGAGCTGATGGCTAAGCACACCGGCCAGCCGATCGAGAGAATCGAGCGCGACACCGACCGCGACCGCTTCATGTCGGCGGACGAAGCGAAGGAGTACGGAATGATCGACAACGTCATTTCTTCGCGCGGCGAGATCGTCTCAGAGGAGGGGTTGGCGAAACGTTGATGCCTCGAGCGCGTCTTTCTTCGCTTGACCCTGTCTCGCGCCCCCGCTACTCTGAAGGGGAGCCTCGGGAATTGTCGAATTTCCGTTCGTTAACCCTTCGGAATCGCCCCTAAGCCATGTCTCAAGAGAAACATCTGCGGTGCTCGTTCTGCGGGAAGTCCAAGGACTCGGTCCGGAAGTTCATTTCGGGCCCTTCCGTGTACATCTGCAATGAATGTATTGCGCTGTGCAATGAGATCCTGGCGGAGGACGAAGAGCGCGAGGTAGCCGAGGCGATAACGCAGGTCCCGTCTCCACAGGAGATCAAGGACGTGCTCGATCAGTATGTGATCGGGCAGGAGCAGGCGAAGAAGGCACTCTCCGTTTCGGTTTACAACCACTACAAGCGGATCAACTCGACGTCGGTGAAGGAAGACGACGTCGAGCTCGACAAGTCGAACATTCTGCTCATCGGCCCGACGGGCGTGGGCAAGACGCTGCTGGCGAGAACGCTGGCGCGCATTCTCGACGTGCCGTTCACGATCGCCGACGCGACGACGCTCACCGAAGCCGGCTACGTCGGCGAAGACGTCGAGAACATTCTCGTGCGCCTGCTCCAAGCCGGTGACTTCAACGTCGCCGAGTGCGAGCGCGGAATCGTTTACATCGACGAGATCGACAAGATCGCGCGCAAGTCGGAGAATCCGAGCATCACGCGCGACGTCTCCGGCGAGGGCGTGCAGCAGGCGCTGCTGAAGATCATCGAAGGCACGGTCGCTTCGGTGCCGC
>JALYYD010000087.1 GCA_030946775.1 Gemmatimonadota bacterium | reverse complement strand
GATGACGGTTACCAGAGCGGAGATCGATAAGCGCGTCCGCGACCTTCGCAAGCTCGTGACCTTCGAGGAGGAGCTGCCGGCGTGAGTCCGGAAGCGCTTCGGTATGGAAGCGCGGGAGTGGATCTCGACTCCGCTGGTGACGCAAAGCAAAGACTGAAGCGGCTGGTGGAGTCCACATTCACCGCCGGCTCTGTGGGCGGGTTCGGCGGGTTCGGCGGAATGTTCCGCGTCCCCGCGGGGATCAAGAGCCCGATCCTTGTGTCGAGCGCCGATGGTGTGGGTACGAAGGTGAAGGTCGCCATCGAAGCGGCGAAGCACGACACCGTCGGACGCGATCTCGTCAATCATTGCGTCAATGACATTCTCGTTCAGGGAGCGACGCCGCTCTTCTTTCTCGATTACGTCGCGTTCGGTAAGCTCGAGCCGGCCGTCGTGGAGCAGATCGTCTCCGGAATTGCGCGCGGCTGCGTCGAAAACGGCTGCGCCCTCGCCGGCGGAGAGACCGCAGAGATGCCCGGCGTGTACACACCGCCCGACTACGATCTCGCCGGGTTCATTGTCGGCGTGGTCGAGGAGGACGATGTGCTCGGCCCTCATCGGGCCAAAGCCGGCGACGCGCTCATCGCGCTGCCCAGCGCGGGATTGCACACCAACGGTTACTCGCTGGCTCGGAAGATCGTTAGAGAAAGGATGGGGCTCGGCCCGACGGGTCGGTTCCCGGGCTCCGACTTGTCAGTCGCGGAAGTTCTGCTCGCCGAACACAGATCGTATCTGGCCGCGCTGCGGCCGGTGCTGAGGAAGATTCACACTATGGCGCACATCACGGGCGGCGGACTGCCGGGGAATCTGGACCGTGCGCTGCCGGACACGCTCGATGCAGTGGTGAAGGCCTCAACGTGGGAATGGCCGGACTTGTACCGTCAGCTCCAGCGTGCCGGGAACGTCGACGAGGATGAGATGTATAGAACGTTCAACCTCGGCGTAGGCATGGTTGTGGCGTGTAGTGATGCCGATGTCGGTCCGATCCTGGAGAGCGCCGCCGCGGTCGGAATTTCCGGCTGGCGGATTGGCGCGCTGAAAAGCGGCACGGGGAAAGTCATTCTTTCTTGAGGACAACAATGAAGCTCAGATTTGTTACTGCAGCCGCGATTTTCGCAGGCGCAATTTCTACCGCCGGCGCGCAAAACGCGTCCATCAACACCGCCAGCTGTCCGACCGGTTCGACGAACTCGGTCGGCGTTCCGGATCAGCAGCGCGCGACGCAGGATGCGTGTCAGAAATCCATCGACCTGTTTCAGTATATGGCGCCGCAGCTTGGCACCGTTCTCGCCGGCGGCAACGCAACTCTCGGGCAGGGCGGCGGGCTCGGCGGACCCGGGCACTTCTCCATCGGTCTGCGTGTCAACGCGATTCAGGCGAGCCTGCCACAGTTTACGAATTCCAATTCACCAGTCGTTACCGGAGCGCAGCGCTCGACGTACGGCACGAAGTCGCAGCCCGTACCGCTTCCCGTTGCCGATTTTTCCATTGGCGTGTTCGGCGGGATTCCCCTTGGCCTCACGAACGTCGGCTCGCTCGACGCAATCGTCAGCGCATCTTACCTGCCGTCGTTTCACAACGGCAGCTTCGACGTGACCGTGCCTAACGGGTCGCTCAAGCTCGGCTACGGCGGAAGGCTCGGAATTCTCCAGGAGTCGCTCGTCGTTCCCGGCGTCTCGGTGAGCTATTTGCAGCGCGATCTGCCTACGGTTGACATCGCGTCCAATTTCTCGGGCGATACCCTCGCGTATCCGGATTGCGGGTCAAGACGAAGGCCTACCGCGTCGTCGCCAGCAAGAGTCTGCTGATGATCGGATTTGCAGTCGGCGCAGGGCGCGACACTTACGAATCGTCCGCCGACATTCGCGCCACCATCGCGCCGCGCACGGTTCCCCCGACGTCGCGCCAGACGGCCGGGCCGGTCCATATGTCCCAGAGCCTGACTCGCACGAATTACTTCGCCGATGTCTCGCTCAATCTGCCGATGTTCAAGATCGTGGGTGAAATCGGACAAGCGTCCGGCGGGATTGTGAACACCTACAACTCGTTCTCTGGTTCCGCACCCGATGCATCTCGGCTCTATGGATCCGTGGGGCTCCGTCTCGGACTCTAACCCGTCGCGCGACGCGGGGTATATGCGTCGCGCCATCGAGCTCGCCCGAAAAGGGTGGGGCCAGACAGCGCCGAACCCTATGGTCGGCGCTGTTCTCGTACGTGATGGTGAAGTCGTCGGCGAAGGATATCACGAGCGTTTCGGAGAAGAGCACGCCGAAGTGCGCGCCATCGCCGCCGCGGGAGAGCGCGCGATGGGCGCGACGCTCTACGTGACGCTCGAGCCGTGCAATCACTATGGCAAGACTCCGCCGTGCACGCGCGCAGTCATCGCAGCCGGCATCTCGCGCGTCGTGGCGGGCATTCGCGACCCGAACCCCATTGCCGAGGGCGGCATCGGGTTTCTCCGCGCGCACGGAGTGGCGGTTGATGTGGAGGTCGAGTCGGAGGAAGCGTCGGAGCTCGTCGCGCCATTCCTTCACTGCGCGAAATCCGATCGCCCATTCATCACGCTGAAGCTCGCGCTCTCGAGCGACGGAGCGGTCGCAGACGTCAACAGAAAGAAGAAGTGGCTGTCCGGTGACGATTCGAGAGCGGAGGTGCATCGGCTGCGAGCGGGCGCCGACGCTATTGCGGTCGGGGCGGGAACCGTTATCTCGGACGATCCCGCGCTGACTGTTCGAGGTCCCGTCACGCCGCGTCTCCTGCCGGCGCGGGTGGTGTTCGACCGGCAGGCGAAGATTCCGCTCTCCAGCAAGCTCGTCCGCACGGCTCGCGAAGTGCCGACCATCGTCGTGACGGCGAAGGGCGCCACATACGTCCCGCGCCTCCGCCACGACGGAGTGACTGTCATCGAGGCCTCCGATACCCGCGCGGCGGTAGAGGCGCTCCACCGAGCCGGAATACAACATCTGTTCGTGGAAGGCGGCGCCGGCCTCTCGAGCGATCTCCTCAGGGCGGGGCTGGTGGACCGGTTGGTTATCTTTCAGACGGACATTCCGCTCGGCCCGGGAGGAGTGAAGCCCTTTGAGCGTCTCGAGGATCTCGACATCGTGCGAATCGTCGGAGAGTCCCGATTTGGAGATGACCGCATGACCGTTTACGCGCTGAAATCGAAATAATGTTTACCGGACTTGTTGACGACATCGGAACCATCGAATCGGTGAGAACCACCGACGCGGGGCGCGAGCTGCGCGTCCGCTGCGGTTACGTTGATCTCAAGGCGGGGGAGAGCATCGCGCTCAATGGTGTATGTCTCACCGTCCGCGAGTTCGGCGACGGCTGGTTCGATGTCGCCGCGGCCAGTATGTCGCTCGACCGCACCACCATCGGCGAATGGCGCGACGGCACGCGCGTCAATCTCGAGCGCGCGCTGCGCTTCGGCGACCGGCTCGGCGGCCACATCGTACAGGGACACGTGGATTGCACGATGCCCGTG
>JALYYD010000078.1 GCA_030946775.1 Gemmatimonadota bacterium | reverse complement strand
GCGAAAACGCGCGAGATCGTCGATGGCATCGTCTCCCGCAACGAAGTCGTGTATGGAGTCACCACCGGTTTCGGAAAGCTTTCCGACGTCGCGATTCCCCTCGACAAGCTGAATCAGCTGCAGGTGAATCTGGTGCGCAGCCACGCCGCCGGCGTTGGTGACCTGCTGCCGGAACCGGAAGTGCGCGCGATGATCCTTCTCCGCGCCAACGTACTCGCCAAGGGATTCTCCGGCGCCCGCGCGGATCTCGTCGATCTGCTCCTCGGTCTGATCAACAACGATCTCTATCCGCCGATCCCCGAGCAGGGAAGCGTTGGGGCAAGCGGCGATCTTGCCCCGCTCGCGCATCTCGCTCTCGCACTCATCGGCGAAGGCGACATTCTCGTCAACGCCGTCTGCCGCCCCGCCGCGGAGGTGCTGCGCTCGGTCAAGCTCACTCCGCTCACCCTCAGCCCGAAGGAGGGCATTTCCCTCATCAACGGGACGCAGGCGCACACCGCGGTCGGCGTGCTCGCCGTCGCGCGCGCCGGGAATCTGTGGAAGACTGCACAGCTCGCCGGCGCGATGTCGCTCGAAGCGCTGCTCGGAACTCCGGTTGCCTTCGATGATCGCATCCACCAGGCGCGCGGACAGCGCGGGCAGATCGCCGCCGCTGCGATGCTGCGCGATCTCGTCGCCGACAGCGAGCTTCGCGAATCCCACCGGCACGGTGATTCGCGAATTCAGGACGCATACTGCCTCCGCTGCATCCCGCAGGTGCACGGGCCGGTGCTCGACGCTCTCCAGTGGATCGAGCGCGTCGTCACCGACGAGCTGAACGCCGCGACCGACAATCCGCTCGTCTTCGACAACGGAGACATCCTGAGCGGCGGAAACTTTCACGGCCTCCCCGTTGCCGCCGCGCTCGACTTCCTCGCCATCTCCCTTACGCACCTCGCGACGATCTCCGAGCGCCGCATAGATCGCCTTGTGAATCCCGATCTCAACGAAGGCCTGCCACCATTCCTCACCGGTGAGCCGGGCCTCGATTCCGGTTTTATGATGGCGCAGGTGACCGCCGCCGCTCTCGCCAGCGAGTGCAAGCTGCTCTCACATCCCTCTAGCGTGGACAGCATTCCAACCGACGGCAACAAGGAAGACGTCGTGCCGATGGCGATGGGCGCCGCGTGGAAGGCCCGCAGAGTCGTCGCCAACGTGCAGCGCATTCTCGCCATCGAGCTGATGTGCGCCGCGCAGGGGCTCGATGCCCGCGCGCCTCTTCGTCCCGGGAAGGGCGTCCGCCTTGGCCACGAGAAAGTGCGCTCGGTCATTCCCACCCTCGGCGACGACCGCGTTCTCTCCGGCGACATCGAAGCGCTGAGCTACGCCATCGCCGCGCACGAGTTCTCGGATATCGTGGACGCGCTGTGACAACGCGCGAGATTCACGCTCCGCACGGCACCAAGCTCTCGTGCCGCGGTTGGCAGCAGGAAGCGGCGCTGCGGATGCTGATGAACAATCTCGATCCCGCCGTCGCCGAGAATCCCGCCGAGCTCGTGGTGTACGGCGGAACGGGGAAGGCGGCGCGCAATTGGGAGTGCTATGACGCAATCATCGCCGAACTAAAGAAACTCGGCGACGACGAGACGCTGCTCATCCAGAGCGGCAAGCCCGTCGGTGTGTTTCGCACCCACCGCGGAGCGCCGAGGGTCCTTCTCGCCAACAGCAACCTCGTCGGACGCTGGGCGAACTGGGATCACTTCCGCGAGCTGGAGAAGCGCGGCCTGATGATGTTCGGCCAGATGACGGCCGGCTCGTGGATATACATCGGCTCGCAGGGAATCGTGCAGGGCACGTACGAGACCCTAGGCGCACTGGCGCAAAAGCATTTTGGCGGATCGCTCGCGGGGAGATTCGTGCTCACCGCGGGGCTGGGCGGAATGGGCGGCGCGCAGCCGCTCGCCGCGACGATGCACGGCGCGGCGACTCTCATTGTCGAGGTGGACGAGAAGAGAATCGACAAACGCATCGAGACGAGATACCTCGACAGAAAGACAGCGGATCTCGCCGAGGCGATCGCCTGGATGGTCGACGCGAGGAAATCGAGGTCGGCTCTAAGCGTCGGACTGGTCGGAAATGCCGCCGAGATATTCCCGCTTCTGATCGAGTCAGCGGTGGTCCCCGATGTAGTCACCGATCAGACAAGCGCGCACGACATGCTCAATGGCTACGTTCCTGCGGGGATGACACTCGCCGAAGCCGCCGAACTTCGCGCTGCGGATCCCAAGAAGTACGTGCGCCACTCCACAGCATCGGCAGCGCGGCACGTCGAGGCGATGCTGGAGATGCAGCAGCGCGGCGCGATCGCGTTCGATTACGGGAACAACATCCGCACTGTCGCGCTAGACGCTGGGGTAGAGAACGCATTCGACATCCCCGGCTTCGTTCCCGAGTACGTCCGCCCGCTTTTCTGTGAGGGGAAGGGACCATTCCGCTGGGTCGCGCTCTCCGGCGACCCCGCCGACATCGCGCGCACCGACCGTCTCGCAATCGAGCTTTTCCCGCACGATGTGCACCTTCGCCGCTGGATCGAGCTCGCCTCCGAGCGCATCGCCTTTCAGGGCTTGCCGGCGCGCATCTGCTGGCTCGGCCAGGGCGACCGCGCGAAGTTCGGCGTCGCCATCAACGATCTCGTCGCGTCCGGCGAGATATCGGCGCCGATCGTCATCGGGCGGGATCATCTCGATACAGGAAGCGTTGCCTCTCCATTTCGCGAAACGGAAGCGATGAAAGACGGCACCGATGCCGTCGCCGACTGGCCGATTCTCAACGCGCTACTCAACGTCGCCAGCGGCGCGTCGTGGGTCTCGTTTCATCACGGCGGCGGAGTCGGCATCGGCAATTCGCTGCACGCCGGACAGGTGATAGTCGCCGACGGAACGCCGGAAATGCGTGAACGCCTTCAGCGCGTCCTCACCAACGACCCCGGAATTGGCGTCGCGCGCCACGCCGACGCCGGCTACGAGATCGCTATCGATACCGCGAAGGCGAACGGCCTTCGTCTCCCGATGATAAGCTGAAATGCTCACCAACGAATTCCGCCTTTGGCACGTGCCGCTCTTCGCCGTCAAGTACGCCTGGCTGACGGTGACGCGTCGCCCTGTGCTCGTCCACTTCGAGGTCACCGAGCGCTGCAACGCCAAATGCGGCTTCTGCGATTACTGGAAGACGCCGGCGTCGGCAAAAGCGCATGAGCTCGGCGGATTCGCCGACGCCGCGAGATTCTTCAATCCGATGGTGATCACCTTCACCGGCGGCGAGCCGACACTCCGGCGCGACCTCGAGGAAATCATCTCCGGCGTGAACGCGGCTGTGAAAGTGAAATACATCACGCTGCTCACTCATGGAGGAATGCTGACGCCGGAGCGCGCGAAGAAGCTGCACACCGCCGGGGTAAATCAGTTCAACTTCTCGCTCGATTATCTGGACGAGAGGCACGATGCCGCGCGCGGGATCCCCGGCTTGTCGAATCGGATAATGAAGACGATCCCTGAGATGCAGCGGCTCGGCATCTCCGGAATCCGCTTCAACACGGTGGTGAAACGCGACAATCTTTCCCAGCTGATGCCCATCGTCCGCCGCGCCGAAGAGCTCGGCTGCGGCGTCAACTTCAGCTGTTACACCGATTCAAAGAACGGAAACGAATCGGGGCTTCTCGCCGACGACCAGATGCAGGAGATGGACGACGTTATCGCCGAGCTGCTCGCGTTCAAGCGAGCAAAAAGGGGAGTGATCACGAACTCGGATTACTATCTCGAGAACATGCCGCGCTACCTGCGGGGAGAGCTCACCGACCCCTGCCGGTCGGGAATCCGCACCATCCATCTCGATCCGTCGGGGAACGTGAAGCGCTGTCCAGATTTTCCCACCGACTTTCACTGGCGCGATTTCAAGAAGTACAAGCCGATCGACTGCAATGCGTGTTACTACGCCTGCCGCGGTGAGGCCGAAGCGCCGCTCCGCATCGATCGCCTGAGAGACATCGTAGCGTGACCGGAGGAGCGGGGGTGAAGATATTCGCCAACGCTTCCGCGGTCGTCACCTGCGCCGGTCCCGCCGCCGCGCGTCGCGGGGCCGAGATGTCGGACGCGAAAGTTCTCGACGGCGTCGCTGTGGCCGTGACTGGAGATCGCATCGCGGCCGTTGGTCCGCTCGCAGAATTGAAAAAGAAATTCCCCGCGTTTTCCGAGATCGATTGCGTGGGCGGTGTGCTCACGCCCGGTCTGGTTGATTCCCACACCCATGCCGTCTTCGGTAAATCGCGCGCCGCCGAGCAGGAGATGCGCGCGTCCGGTGTCGGCTATATGGAGATTGCCCGGCGCGGCGGAGGCATTCACTCGTCTGTTCGCGATCTGCGCGCCCTCTCCGAAGCGGAGCTGATCAAGCTCGCGCTGCCTCGTCTGCGGCGCTTGATGAGCTACGGCGCGACAACCGTCGAGATAAAAAGCGGGTACGGTCTCACCACCGAAGACGAGCTGAAGACTCTCGGCGTCATCGGGCGGCTAGCGAACCTACTTCCGGTA
>JALYYD010000077.1 GCA_030946775.1 Gemmatimonadota bacterium | reverse complement strand
GCGCGGAGGCCGTACTGCTCCGGCGCGCCGGCGGCAACGGATATCCACGAAAGTCCGTATTCAGGATCAACCTCGAGCGTCGCCAGCGCGTCGCGAAGCAGATGCAGCCTGCCGACCGGGAGCGACGCGTAGAGAATGCGGTACATCTCCTCCGGCTCGACGCCGGCGGCGAGCAGCTGACCCGCGATCGAGAGACAGCGCGCCGATGTGTTGGCGAAGCGGAATCCACCAGTGTCGGTGAGGATGGCGACGTAGAGCGATGTCGCTATCTCTGGGGTGATCTCCAGTCCGAGCACTGTCGCGAAATCAAAGATCAGCTCGCCCGTCGCGCACGCCGTTGTATCGGCGACAATCATATCGCTCGGCGGCTCGTCCGACGGTACGTGATGATCGATGACGAGCTTCGGGATGGTGAGCGTCCGTACCTTTTCGGCGAGCGAGCCGAGCCGCTTCACGTCCGCGATGTCCAGGACCATCAAAACGTCGACGCCGTCGAGCGCTTTCGAGCCGCCTTCGGTCTCGTCGCGCACGTCGGTGCCGAGGAGGAAGCGGTACATCTCCGGCCACGGCGTGGGATTTACGATCCTGCAGCGAATCGCCATCTGACCGAGCAGACGCGCCAGCGCCGTCTCCGAGCCGCAGCCGTCACCGTCCGCGTTGATGTGCGTGGACAATGCGACAGAGCGCCCCGCGCGAAGCTCTCGCGCGAGACGCTCTATTCCTTCCCTGCGTTGCTGTGGAACGCTTAGTAGATCAACCAACAGTGCTGTTCGTGGTCCCCGCCGCGTCAGACCGGCCGAGCTTGGAATGCGAACGGCTGTAGGTGAAGTAGATCACCAATCCGATCGCCATCCAGATAATGAGACGGAGCCAGGTATCGCCCGGCAGACCCGCCATCAGTCCGAGACAGGAAAGAATTCCGAGGATTGGAACGAGCGGCACCAGCGGCGTGCGGAATGGGCGCGCCAGATTCGGCGACCGATAGCGCAGCACGAGAATCCCGGCGCAAACAATGACGAACGCGAGCAGCGTCCCGATGGATACCAGCTCGCCGAGGATTCCGATGGGGAACAGGCCGGCGACGATGGCGGCCACGATTCCCGTGAGAATGGTGGTGACGTACGGGGTGCGGAAGCGCGGGTGCACTTTTCCAAAAACCGGAGGCAGCAGCCCGTCGCGCGACATCGAGTAGAAGATTCGCGGCTGGGCCATCAGCATCACCAGCACCACCGATGCGAGTCCGGCAATCGCGCCGATGTTTACAATCGGACGAAGCCACGCGAGCGCGGGACCTGCAGCTTCGATGGCGACAAACACGGGGTGAGGCACGTTGAGCTTGGTGTAATTGGCGAGCCCGGTCATCACCAGCGCCATCAGAATGTAAAGCAGAGTGCAAAAGCCAAGGGAGCCGAGAATTCCGATTGGCATGTCTCGCTGCGGGTTCTTCGCTTCCTGCGCCGCGGTCGATACCGCGTCGAATCCTATGTAGGCGAAGAAAATCACTCCGGCGCCGCGGATAATTCCGCTCCACCCGAACTGTCCGAAGTCACCGCCGTTGGGCGGGATGAATGGATGCCAGTTCGACTGATTGACGTACATGAATCCGAAGCCGATCACCAGAAAGACGATGGTGACCTTGACGATGACGATGATGTTGTTGAACCCTGCCGATTCCTTGATGCCGATGACGAGCAGCGTCGACATCAGTCCGATGAGAATCACGGCGGGAAGATTGAGCGTCGCGCCGGTATGCGTCAGCCCCTGCGCCTGTATGAGCGCGCCGGTGACCTTGTCATACACGGGTGCCGCTGCGTACTGGTAGGGCGAATTGGTAAGCGAGTCGGGAAGGTTGACGCCGAGCTCCTTCATAAAAGCCGAGAAGTATCCCGACCATCCCACGGCTACGGTCGCCGCGCCGAAGAGATACTCGAGAATCAGATCCCAGCCGATGATCCACGCGATGAACTCGCCGAGAGTCGCGTAGCCGTAGGTGTAAGCGCTGCCGGCGATGGGAATCATCGACGCGAATTCCGCGTAGCAAAGCCCGGCGAAGAGACAGGCGATGCCGGCGAGAATGAACGAATAGACGATAGCGGGGCCCGCGAACTGCGCAGCGGCGGTGCCGGTGAGGACGAAAATTCCGGCGCCGATGATGGCGCCGATACCCAGCGTCGTGAGATTCAGCGCGCCTAACGCCCGATTGAGTGTGTGCCCCTCTCCCTCAACCTGGCCCGCCGCTTCGGCCTGCAACGTCGCGACGCTCTTTCTCGACCATAAGCTCATACGGATTCTCCGTGGATGACAAAGCGATTACGCGTGCAGCCCCAATGGGTTGGTCAGCGCAATGGTCCCCGAAGTTCGCTCTTTGTACGCAATTATGTCAAGGAAAATCCCAGGGCGATTTCCCTCGGCAGAGCTACGCCGAGTAGTTCGGCGCTTCCCTCGTAATCGTGACGTCGTGTGGGTGGGACTCGCGCAGGCCGGCGGTGGTGATGCGGACGAACTCCGCCTCCACCCGCAGCTGGTCTATGGAATCGCAGCCGACGTATCCCATCCCGCTGCGCAGACCCCCGACCATCTGGTAGATCACGTCGGCGACGGGGCCTTTGTAGGGGACGCGCCCCTCGATTCCCTCGGGGACGTACTTCCGCGCCGACATCTCGCCCTCCTGGAAATACCTGTCGGCGCTGCCGTCCTGCATCGCGCCGAGGGATCCCATTCCGCGGATCATCTTGAAGCGGCGCCCCTCGAGGAGGAGAGATTCGCCCGGACTCTCCTCGGTTCCCGCGAGCATCGAGCCCATCATCACGCTCGACGCTCCGGCGGCGAGCGCCTTCACGATGTCGCCGGAGTATTTGATTCCGCCGTCGGCGATGATCGGGATGTCGCCTGCTCCCTCGACCGAATCGAAGATCGCGGTGAGCTGCGGGACGCCGACGCCGGTGACGACGCGCGTCGTACAAATCGAGCCCGGTCCAACTCCGACCTTCACCGCGTCGACTCCGCGCTCGACGAGCGCGGCCGCTCCGGCCCGCGATGCGACGTTCCCTGCGATGAGCTGCACGTCGGGGAACATCTCTCTCACCCTTCCGGTTGCCTCGAGCACGCCCTCGCTGTGTCCGTGCGCGGTGTCGATGACGAGCACATCCACTCCCGCCGCGACGAGCGCCTTCGCCCGGTCGGCGTAATTCATCGCGCCAATTGCGGCGGCGACACGAAGACGGCCGTGATCATCCTTGTTCGCGTTCGGGAATTCGCGCCGCTTGTGGATGTCCTTGACGGTGATGAGGCCGCGGAGCTTTCCGTCGCTGTCGACGATGGGGAGCTTCTCGATGCGGTGCTTGCCGAGTATCGCTTCCGCTTCCTCGAGCGTCGTGCCAACCGGAGCCGTGACGAGATTCTTCGACGTCATCGCCTCGGAGAGCTGGCGGTCGAGGTTGCGCTCGAATTGAAGATCGCGGTTGGTGATGATCCCGACGAGATTCCCCTCGCGGTCCACGATCGGAACGCCGGATACCTTGAAGCGCTTCATCAGCGCGACCGCTTCGCGAAGGGTCCCCTGCGGAGCCAGAGTGAACGGATCGCGGATCATCCCGCTCTCCGATCTCTTCACCCGGTCCACTTCAGCTGCCTGCCGGTCGATGGACATGTTCTTGTGCAGAACGCCGATGCCGCCTGCTCGCGCCATCGCCATCGCCATCTCTGCTTCGGTGACGGTGTCCATCGCCGCCGACGCGAATGGAACATTGAGGGTGATGCCGCGCGTAAAGCGCGATGCGGTGCTCACGTCCTTCGGATGAACGAGGGAATGACGCGGCGAAAGCAGGACGTCATCGAAGGTGAGAACGACGTCGGAGCGCACGCGCTGGTGAACCTGCTCGGACTGAAGCCCCTGAATACGCGAAAGCCCGCTGCCGGTGCTTGCCGGAGAGGCGGGCTTTTTGGTTGTCGGACGAGATGTGGTCGCCATAGCTAAAAGTACGGTAAAGCCAACGAAAAACAACTACTCACGAGTAACAAGTGAATCAGCGCTGGCCCTGGCCCGTGTTTACTCGCCATTAGTCACTTGTCTAACTGGTTTTCCGCACCACCCCTGCCCCCTCGTAACAGCTTTCCAGCACGTTTACGGTCTCCGCACAAAGCTTCGTCGCAAACGCGCTTCGCATCAGGCCGAGGGCATCCTCCGGTGTCATCCCGGCGCGATAGGGCCGGTCGGCGGTGAGCGCCTCGAAGACGTCGGCGACGCAGAGCATCCTCGCCGGTCCGTCTATTTGAGTGGCGGTCAGCTTATATGGGTATCCCGTTCCGTCGAGACACTCGTGGTGGATCGAGGCCGTCCAGGCGAAGTCCCCGAAGGCCCTGACGTGCGACAGAATGTTGTTGGTAAAAACGGGATGTAGTTCGACCTCGGCGCGCTCCTCCGGCGTAAGCCGCCCTGGTTTGTCGAGGATCATGTTCGACACGCCGAGCTTCCCGATGTCGTGCAGCAGTCCCGCTCGATAGATGCGCTGCAGCTCCGTCGCGTCCGCGCCGCTGGCCCGCGCGATTGCGACCGCGAACGCGGCGACGTTCGTCGAATGGTTGTAAGTGAATGGCGATTTGGCGTCGATGATGTCCGCAAATGCGCGCGCAATCTCATCCAGCTCCCCGCCGCTCAGCATCTGCGCTTCTCCGCCTGGCTCAAGCGCCATCACCAAGTCGCCGATTTCATCGGACGATGGATCGCCCCACCCCTCTGCTTCGGCGCGCCACTTCAGCATTCGGTCCACCAGCGCGGGATCGAACCAGGTGCCGCGCCGCTTGAGCAGTACCGCGATCGCGCCGCCGATGCCGTGCTCGCTATGAAAGACCTCGACTGTTTGACAGATGTTGATGATGCGGGAAAGAATTGGAATCTCCTCGCCCGCGAGTCCCTCCGGGTGGCCGCCGCCGTTCCAGTGCTCGTCGAGACTGCGGATCGCATTCGCAGTCGCCTCGGAGAAGCCAAGACGCATCGCGATTCCGGCGCCGCGCTCGCAGCGGATCGAAATGAGATCGCGCGTGACGTCGGCCGTGCGGCTGATACCGACGAAGTGCCTGATGCGGCTGACGATGTTTCCGCCCTTACCCGAGGCGACGAGCGTCTTGAGCGCGAGCCGCACGCGCTCCTGGCGGTCTATGTTCTTGAGAAATGGTTTTACGAAACGGTCATCCGATCCGAACAGCGAGGACATCCGCGCGGCATTGCTCGAGCACCCCGCGTCCTTGAGCAGCAGAGCGTAGAAGAGCGAGGATCGCATCTCTTCGCCGAGTCCGATGTCCTCGCCGAGGCGCATCCCGATGAGACAGGTGCGCAGCGTGTGCCCGGGGCGCTGGCCTTCCGTGAGGTCGAGCGCGTACGAAAGTGCGGCGAGAACTTCGGAGCGGCTGACGGCGGAGGAGCTGGACATCTCGCGCGGCGGCGCCCCTACCACGCGGAGCGCGTGTCCTGACGGACTCGATCGTAGACCATCGCGCTGAGCCCTCAGACCAGCGCTCCGACACTCAATCCTCCCAGCACGTCTGTCGTCCAGTGCACATCCAGATACACCCGGCTTCCTCCGACCAGGAGTGGGACGGCACCGCCGATGAGCGCTGCGGCACTGCGCGGAATCATCCCCTCGCGCCAGAGAACATAGGCAGTCGTGCCGAGTACGGCTGCCGAGGCCGCCGAGTGACCGCTGGGAAATGCGTACGTCAACTCGTGCAGACGCGCGCCGCCGGCAGGACGCTTCCGCTTGTATATCCGCTTCGCTCCGAGGAAGATCGCCAGCGAGAGCGCGGGTGACATCATCACCGCGCCGGCGATCTGCAGGCCGCGGTTGCGCCACAACCAGGCGCCCGCCGCGAGCGTAGTCGGGATGAGGACGGAGGGCGCGGCGATGCCGGTGATAACGAGAAAGGAGTTTCGAACCGCGGCGTCCTGGTGCCGCAAAACCCAGTTCCTGATCGGTTCGTCGAACGGTGCGGATTCGTGATTGAAAACATCCTCGCCGACTTTCGCGCAAGCTGCGAGCGCAATTGACGACGCGCTGATCAGCAGGACGGTGCGCGACTCTAGGCCGCGCGGTTTGCGGCGCGGCCTATTATGGCGCACCGGGTCTAGATGTCCCTGCCGATCGTCCGCAGGCGGCGTCTGATTCGTCGCGGTAGAAAGAACGCGCAGGCGGCAAGCACCCGCTCGAGGTTTAGCGCGCTCAGCTCGCCCGGCTCGCCCATCCAGTGATCGGCAACGACAGCCCGGCCCGCATTGGAAATCAGCCGCTGCAGCGCCATTACGATCACGAACACATCGTCGACTTCACCGATGAAGGGGATGAAATCGGGGATGATATCCATCGGCATCAGCACATACGCGATCGCGCCGGCGACGAGGAGCTTGTCCACGTTTGAGACGCGTGGATCTGTGACTAGCCCGTAAAGGAGACGAAGGAAATTCGGAATCTCCTTCATCGTGCCTACCAGAGTGCGCTTCGCGCCGGTGCGTGGTCCGGTCGTTCCCGCCGGCGATATCGGCTCCGATTGAACTTTACTGCGTCGTGCGCGCGCTGCCGATGACAGCACCCGCTTTGTTCTCGTGGTCACTTACGCTGATCTCCGGGCGGTAGAGTAGGTCCTGCGTTCGGCGGCGCACCGGTGGATACGGATGGCTCCGTCGAAGCTGGCTTCGACGCGATTCCAGTCACCGACTGGGCGACGCCTGCAATCTCCGTTGCAACTGACTTGCCAGCGGATGCGACATCGCTCACGACTCCGGCCGCTTTGCTCATCACGCTCATCGTTCCGGCAATGAATCCAGCCGACGCTTTACCGGCCCTGAGCGTGTCCTCAACCCCTTCAGCGAACCTTTTGATGGGATTCGGCGCCGAAGTGACGCTCGGCGCGTATTTCGACTCCAGAAAGTCTATGTAATCGAGAATTTGATAGACGCGCTCTTCGGGGAGCGTATCGAGCTTGCGAATGAGGCGCTCGCGGAGGATGTCGTTCATTCGGAAATCTCCGGTAAAAACGAGTAACTGGTAATTGGTAAATGCATCGAAGGATTTCGAATTCTTACTCGTTACCATCTACCAGTTGCAGTTCACCCTCTCCACCGCGCCCGGTGTCCCCGCGCGTCGATGTGGACATAGGTACCGCTCGACCGGCTCGTGTACAGACCCAGTCCCCCTACGAGATCGGGATGCTTGAGTTCCACGATCTCCACCGCGAGCCCAACCATCCGCGCGTCAATTGCCGTGAACTTGCCGTCGCCGTTGACGTCGATCACGACGTCGGCGGCGTCACCATATTGGTGCTGGCTGTCGGTCGCGGCGCGCCGCACGCGCCGGTTGTGATCGGGGGCGCGAAAGCCGGAGTGCACGTCGATGTCCACTTTGACCTTCGCACTGTCGCTGCTGCCGTGCCACCGCGCTATCTCGGCGACGACAAGCTCTAGCTTGTCGAGGAGCCGCGGACTCACTGCTGCGTAGCGCGGCCAGCCGCTTTGATCGTCGTGATTCAGAAAATCGCCGACTCGCAAGTGCTTCGTGATCGGAATGTCGACATCCTTGGGCGAAATCTCGAGAAATCCTTCCGGCGGCGGAGTTTTTCCGGTCAGCCGTTCGGCGAGGTATGTCCCGATGCGATAGCCGCGAACGAAGCCCTGCTCCTTCTCCGCAAAGGGGACCATCACCGCGAGGGTGAGCCCGTCAACGGGGCGACGCACGCTTCCGCGCACGATCTGGAGCTGGTAAAAGCCGGCGGTTGCTGGGGCGACGACCTGGGCGCCCATCAGCGCTTTCGGCGGAGTGGCGAGCGCCGCTTCGCCGAGACGAATCCACGCGTACGAGAGCTCGCTCGGATCGCCGTGAACGTCGAGCGGATATGAGATCGTTGCACCAGGCAGGGCGAATTTCAACTTCACCTCGCCGCTTTCCCCGAACGCGGTCGCCGACGGCGCGGCACGCGGCAGCACGGTGTGGGTGAGAAAACCGGCGAACGGGCCCTGCTCCATTTCGCCAATTGGGCGCGTGAAGTGGAGCGCGGCGATAGCTGCGACCACCGTCAGAACGGCGGTCATCAGGTTCGAGCTATCGCGGTTTGCGGGCATCCTTCAAAGTTAGCCGGACGGGGGTGCTAATCCAACTGTTTACGGGGTGTTTCTAGTAGATGAAGACTGGAGTGCCAACAGGGACCATCGGGTAGAGCTTTTCGATGTCCTCATTGCGCATCCGGACGCACCCGTGGCTTACCGACTGCCCGATCGATTCGGGGTGGTCGGTGCCGTGAATACCGTAGCCATCGCCGAGCTCGAGGCGTCTCGTCCCGAGAACACCCATATACCGGCGCTGGCTCGTGCCGTATGGAGGGACAATGATGTTCCCACCGGCGACGATCTCGTGCCCTTCCTTCGCGGCGCCAAGATCGACGATCTGTCCATTGTTCATCCGCTTCACAACTTCGCCGCCGGAGGTCGTAATGACGCCGTCGCCGGTGGGAATTTCGGTTCCGCGGTCCATATGGACGATGCCAAGGCCCTTCTTGCGTGCTTGCTCCACATAGTGCCAGTCGGGTGGAACCCAGGCCGGATTCTCGTCCTTCGCCTGGACGGTGAGCCGGCCGCGCGGGGTCTCGAAGCGC
Source organism: Gemmatimonadota bacterium (assembly GCA_030946775.1). Classification (GTDB taxonomy): domain Bacteria; phylum Gemmatimonadota; class Gemmatimonadetes; order Gemmatimonadales; family Gemmatimonadaceae; genus UBA4720. The sequence goes on along the minus strand of JALYYD010000077.1, from coordinate 2,935 downwards.
CACTGACCCTCGCTTCCGCCCCCTACTAGCTCCTTGCCGCTTCCCGTCGCGACCGGGGCGTTGAAGAGAACTTCCTTGCCCTTCTTGTACCAGAGCTGGTGGTCCGCCATCGAGACGACGATGTACGGCTGATCCGCCGCTTCACCCGGACTTGAAGTCATCAGCCTCTTCAGACTGTCGGTGAGCAATCCTTCCTGCGCCTTGATCCCGCGGAGCACATCGAGATTGTCGTTGTAAACCATTCTGTTGACATCGCGCTGGAAGCGGAGGTCGATCGTTTTTCCGAGCAGGAGAAAGCTGAGCGCCGCGGCTCCGACGAATCCGAGCAGCAGAAGCCAGATCATCTTTCCACCGTGCGTGACGTAGTCCCGGAAGCTCAAGAGAAAGTCCTCATTAGTAGAAATACACCTTCATTCCGGGAGAGAGGTTCGGCCTGATCGCTTCCATGTCGGCGCGGCCGATGCGGAGCGCGCCGGCGGGAACGGGAGCGGTTTCCTTATCAAGAGAGCTACCCGCGGCGAAGATTCGCGTTCCACCGTCGAGTGTAATTTCATTCGTTCCGACTTCGGCAACGGTGCGCTCTCCGCGAGGCACCATCTCGGGGAGTGAATCGCCGGCGGGCGTCGCGGTGCGCTCGGGGCCGAACTGTACCGCCATCTCGCGGAGCGTCGCGCCTCCGCTCTCGAGGTACATCCGCGCGCTGTCCACGGATACGTTGAGATGGAATCGCTTCTCGAGGCGCGCCTGGCGCTTCGCCAGCTCGAGCTCGATGCGCGCCTTGCTCTGCGTCGCGTCTACGATGGCATCGGTCTTATCTCTTTCCGAGCCGGTCATGTGCCCGCGGAGAGTGGCGATCTCATTGGAGTAAGCGACGCGGCGATAGATGAGCCAGCCGTCCACGAGCACCATCGCCAGGAGCGCGACGCCGAGCGTGAAGATGAAGCCGGGGTATGCGCGCCGGAAATCGGTCCAATGTTTCCTGCGGCGATCGCCCTCCTGCTCGCGAGTCGAGGAGCGCCGCGTTATGAGGTCGCCGCTGAGCGGATCCCGGGGCTTATCGTCGTTCATCATTTGCGGGGAACATACCTAAAGGTGGGGCCGGGGATGTAATTTGGCACCCAGCACATGTCCTCATCAAAGAAAAGCAGCCGCCGCGTCGCACTCATCGTCCTGGACGGATGGGGTTACCGCAAGGAGCGCGAAGCGAACGCGATCGCCCTCGCCAACACGCCGACGTGGGACAAGATATGGGCCACCGACTCGACGACGCTGCTCGAAGCGTCCGGTCTCCGAGTCGGGCTTCCCAAGGGACAGATGGGAAACAGCGAGGTCGGCCACCTCAATCTTGGCGCCGGGCGCGTGGTGATGCAGGATCTCGTGCGCATCAATACCGCCATCGAAGACGGCAGCTTCTTCACGAATCCCGCGCTGGTTGACGCGTGCCGGGCGGCCAAGAAGCCGGGGGCGACGCTTCATCTCGTCGGACTCATCGGCGCCGGAGGCGTGCACGCGATAGACACGCACCTTTTCGCGATACTCGGTCTCGCGCGGCAGGAGCGAGTCGAGCGCGTCGCCATTCACGCATTCCTCGACGGACGCGACACGCTCCCCAAATCGGCGCTCGGTTACACGAAGCAGCTGATCGCCGACATCGACCGCTACGGATCGGGGGCGTCATCGGTGAGGATCGCGAGCGTCTCGGGCCGCTATTTCGCGATGGACCGAGACCGGCGCTGGGACCGCACCGGTCTCGCGTATCAGGCGATCGTTCGTGGCGAAGGTCCGAGAGCGAGTGATCCGCTGGCTGCGATTCAGACTGCGTACGATCAGGCCACCACGGACGAGTTCATCAAGCCGGTGGTGATCGAATCAGACGGAACGCCGGTCGCGCCGATGCGGGATGGAGACGCCGTGATCTGCTTCAACTACCGCTCCGACCGGATGCGGCAGTTCGTGAGCGCCCTGATCGACCCGAAGTTCGATGGCTTCGACGTTTCCGGGCGGCCCCGGCTTACCGTCGTTACGCTCACGAGTTACGACCGCGGCTTCGCTGTTCCGGTCGCGTTCGTGCCGACGTCGATGGAGCGGATTCTGGCGCAGGTTCTCTCCGCGGAGGGGCGCACGATGCTGAAGACGGCGGAAACCGAGAAGTACCCGCACGTGACTTACTTCTTTAACGGCGGAGTCGAGCAGCCGTACAAGGGAGAGGAGCGGGTGCTGGTGCCGAGTCAGAAGGTCGCGACTTACGATCTCAAGCCGGAGATGAGCGCCGCGGGAGTAACGGATGCGCTTGTGAAGGGGATCTCGTCGCTCGATCACGATTTCATTCTCTGCAATTACGCGAACGCCGATATGGTCGGTCACAGCGGCTCGATTCCGGCGACCATCAAGGCGGTGGAGACGGTAGATGCTTCCCTCGCCCGAGTCATCGCCGCCGCGGAAAAAGCCGGATTTACGCTTCTCATCACGGCCGATCACGGCAACGCCGAGATGATGATCGATCCGGAGACGGGCGGCCCGCACACGGCGCACACGACGAACCCTGTCCCGTTCGTCGTGCTGGGCGGGGAAATGGGCGCGCCGCTTCGCAGCGGCGGCGCTTTGTGCGATGTGGCTCCAACTATATTATCAATGCTCGGCATCGAGCAGCCGCGGGAGATGAGCGGCGTCAATCTCGGAGTTAATTCGTGAAGCAGATTTTCGGAGCCGTCGCGCTCCTTCTTATTTCCTCGACGGCCACGGCGCAGGTCGGCCACTTGCCCACCCAGAGCCCCTTCCGCGACATCGAAGGGGGTCAGGAGCTGACTCTTTTCGGCGGCCATTACAATGCGGGCGCAGACGCAGTCGGCGTGGCGCCGAAGCCGGGCGCGATTTTGGGGCTGCTCTATCAGATCCACGTCGGCGGGCCGGCAAATCTGATGGTTCGCTGGGGAAG
>JALYYD010000070.1 GCA_030946775.1 Gemmatimonadota bacterium | reverse complement strand
GATCTAAAGAGCATCCGGATAATTCATGGGAAGGGAACCGGAGCCCTGCGCGAGCGGGTCGCGGAAATGCTCAGCAAGGAATCTCGCGTCACGACTTTCCGCCTCGGCGCCTGGAACGAGGGCGGCGCGGGTGTGACCGTGGTGGAGCTGAAGTGATTCCCGACGAGGTGGTCGAGCAGGTTCGCGATGCGGCCGACATCGTTCAGGTGATCGGTGAGTACGTCAACATAAAGCGCGTCGGCACCGACTTCCGAGGACCGTGCCCATTCCACCAGGGCACGCACCGGAATTTTTCCGTCTCCCCGAAAAAGCGGATGTACTACTGCTTCGTCTGCCACGAAGGCGGAGACGTCTTCCACTTCCTTCAGAAGCGACTCGGCGTCGAGTGGCCTGCCGCGGTGAAGATGGTCGGCGAGAAATCGGGAATCGAAGTGCGGGAGGTGCAGACGCACCGCGAGGGACCGGATCCGCGCGAGCCCCTGTGGGAAGTGAACGCGACCGCTGCCGCGTACTTTCAGACGATGCTGTGGGACGATCCGCTCGGCGAATCGGCGCGGGAGTATCTGACCGGGCGCCGGATCGATCGCGAAGTAGCCGACCAGTTCGGCATCGGGTTCGCGCCGCGTGAGATCGGACTGCTCCGAAACTACATGAACACGCTCGGCTTCGACGAAAAGCGTCAGGTCGACGCGGGGCTGCTCATCGCGGGCGAGGATGGAAGTGAGCCGCGTCCCCGTTTTCGCGGTCGTCTCATGTTTCCGATTCTCGACTCGATGGGCCGGAACATTGGCTTCGGAGGACGCATACTTGGTCAGGGCGAGCCGAAGTACCTCAACTCGCCCGAGTCGCCCGTATTCACGAAGGGGAAGACCCTCTACGGATTGAACTGGGCGAAAAACGATGTGAGACGCGAGGACCAGGTGCTCGTCGTCGAGGGGTATTTCGACGTCGTACGTCTCATGGCTGCCGGCGTTACCACCGTGGTTGGCGCAATGGGAACTGCGCTGACCGATACTCAGGCGGCGCTGCTCAAGAAGCTCACGAAGAACGTCTTTCTCCTCTACGACAGCGACAAGCCGGGACTGAAGGCGACCTTTCGCTCGGGCGACGAGCTGCTGCGTCAGGGAGCATCGGTGCGCGTCGTCACGTTGCCCGAAGGAGAGGACCCGGACACCTTCGTCAGAACCAATGGCCCCGCCGCGCTGAACGCGCGACTCAAGGACTCGATCGATGTCTTCGAGCGCAAGATCCAGCTCCTCGAGCGCGCCGGGATGTTCTCGGAGCTGCAGAAGAAGAGGCGCGCACTGGATAGGTTGCTACCGACCGTGCGTGTGACTTCCGACCAGATCATGCGCGACCTGTATCTCTCCCGCGCGAGTGAGGTGAGCGGAGTCGCTCGCGAGGTTCTGGAGCGCGAGGTGACCGGCAAAAGCGTGCCTCCGGCGCCTGCTCCGGAAAAGCCGGTTGCACCGCGTGTATCTCCGACCGCAGCGGTGCGTCGCGGAGAAAGAAGGGCACTGCACGGCGAGCGCGGCGCGTCGGCCGAGCGCGAGCTGGTGAGGGCGATGCTGGCCAGTCGGTCGAGGGTTGAGCAGATCGCCGAAAAGCTCGGCGAGGAGAGCTTTCGTGATCCGCAGTATCGTGCGATCTATCATGCACTCGTTACCTCCGGACCCGAGTCTTCCATTGAAGAGGTCTTAGCGAGTCTGGATCAAGAAGGGATCGGACTCCTCGAGGACATCGTCGCCGAGGGCTCGTACCAGATGGATGCGGAGCGCACGATCACTGACAGCCTCTCGACGTTGATCGCGCGAGACCTGGATCAGCGCGCGGCGGAGCTCGATCGAATCATCCCGCTCGCCGACGGGCCGCAGAAGGACAAGCTGATCGCGGAAAAGGAAGCGATCAGGCAGGAGCTGAATGCGACTGGAAAGAAGTACTACAAGAAATTCCGACGAACGGGGGCCCGATGACTAAACGGAGAACAAATGCAACAGGAAGTTGAAGCGCTGCTGGCCCTGCAACAAGACGATCTGAAAATTCGCGCGATCGAGGCTCAGATGCGCGCACTCGATCCTCAGCTCGTGGAGCTGGATAAACGGCGTGACCAGGCCGCCGCCGCTCTCGCCCGCGCGCAGACGCTGGTTCAGGCCGAGGAAAAGAAACAGCGCGAGCTGCAGGCAAGACTGGCGCAACACAAGACAATGCAGGAGCGGAATCTTCACCAGCTGGAGGACGTGAAGAGAATGCGCGAGGCGACCGCCGCGACCGCACAGGTCGAGTCGACGCGGAGATTGATGGCGGAGGACGAGAGCGAGCTGGCGATTGTCGGGCGGCGGATCGCGGAGATGAACACCGCGGTGGCGAACTCGACGCAGGCGCTGGCAGCGGTGGAGCAGGAACAGCTGGACACGCGGCCGGCGATCGAGTCACAAAGAGCGGCGCTCAAGTCCCAACTGGACGACGCACTAACGGATCGAAACGGAAGAGCCGGAGCGGTCTCGCGGCCGATGCTCGGCAAATACGACCGCATCCGCGGCAAGAGAGATCAGGCGATCTATTCGCTGCGCGGGGGATCTTGCGGCCATTGCGACACCGCAGTGCCTCTTCAACGGCGCAACATGATGTCCGGCACGGGCCAGATCGAGGTGTGTGAAGCGTGCGGCGTTCTCCTTTACGCCGACGACGGGGCGTGAACCGGCAGTGACGACCGTCGCATCCGTTCGCCCCACGCGTCCGGCGCGCTGGATTCTCCCCAAGGCGCCCGACGAACAAGCGGTCACAGACCTCGCT